>CAZBYM010000001.1:0-32911 GCA_964495745.1 uncultured Chryseobacterium sp.
CAAGAACCATGCTTAAATCGGCTTGTTCGGAAACGATGATTGCATTATTTCCTCCAAGTACAAGAATTGATCTTCCGAAACGTTGAGCAGTGGCTCCTGCAACAATTCTTCCGATACGTGTTGACCCGGTGAAAGAAATTAATGGCACGCGCGAATCATTATTCATCATGTCGCCCACCGGATTTCCGATCAACACACAACTCACTCCTTCAGGTACGTTATTGTCTTTTAGTACAGAAGCAATAATATTCTGACACGCAACCGCGCACAACGGAGTTTTTGAAGAAGGCTTCCAAACGCAAACATCTCCACATACCCAAGCGAGTGAAGCATTCCACATCCAGACTGCTACCGGAAAATTGAACGCAGAAATAATTCCTACAACTCCAAGCGGATGATATTGTTCGTACATCCTGTGCTTCGGACGCTCACTATGCATTGTCAATCCATAAAGTTGTCTTGAAAGTCCAACAGCAAAATCACAGATGTCAATCATCTCTTGCACTTCGCCCAATCCTTCCTGAAGTGATTTTCCCATTTCATATGAAACAAGTTGTCCCAACGGATGTTTGTATTCGCGAAGTTTATCACCAATCTGACGAACAACTTCACCGCGTTTTGGAGCAGGCATCATTCGCCATACTTTGAATGCTTCTGTGGCAGCGATCATCACTTTCTGATAATCATCTTCACTTGCCTGATTTGTACTGCCAATAAATTGACCGTCTGCAGGAGAAAAAGATTCAACCACTTTCCCTTTCGTGTTCCAGTGTATTGTTCCGGTTGAGGCGCCAAAATTCGTCTCGCCAATTCCTAGTTGCTTCAGCGCTTTCGCGATTCCGAACTGATCTGTCATTACCTGCGTCATAGTTAATTGAAATATAGGGGGCACAAATGTAGATAATTTACTTCCTATGGATGATACTTTTCGTAAGAGAAAAGCGCTCACCTGTCGAATC
Organism: uncultured Chryseobacterium sp.; assembly: GCA_964495745.1. Lineage (GTDB taxonomy): Bacteria > Bacteroidota > Bacteroidia > Palsa-965 > Palsa-965. Next base: position 960 of record CAZBYM010000001.1, read on the forward strand.
CTTCATTTGTATACGTCGAAATTCAGGCAGAAAATACATGTAATAGATAGAATACCTGATTACAGTATATGAAAGCCGCATTATGTGCGATAGTTTGGAATCACACATAATTACTCACAAGGGAAAAGGCGGTAACATAGGCCTTGCGGAGAGCGGGTAGCTGCGGCGGGAAAACTACTTGTGTCATCCAAAAAAGCCAGTGCAGAAGTGCGTGCACTTAACAAAAATGAACGAATCACCGAGTCCTACATTGTAGAAAAAATTCTGTAGTAAGTGTTGCATTGTTTTTAACAGGAAGTACACGAAGTTGACAACCAACTATTTTTTCGGAATCAGAGCCGTGCTAAACTTTGTATACACCGCCTTGCCGATAGTCGCAAAAGCGCCATCAATAATTTTTTTCGGTGTATTAATTGTATTGGCAAACTGTCCTTTTGTTTTTCCCATTGCAACTCGCAATCCTGAAGTTGCATTAAAAATGGTCCAATGCAATGAAGCGCTTCGCTTGTAATCGGTGTTGTTGTTTGTGTTGTACGGATCGCTTCCAAGATCGTCTTGCAGATCGAGTTGATTCAGAAAAACAACGTACTCGCAATTGTAGATTTTTTTCAGATGTGCGAGAAGATTTGGACTCAGGATAAGTGTGTTCATGAACTTCTCTCCTTCCGCTTGCTCTACTTGCACTTGTCCGTTTTTTATTCCGGTTGTAGTTTGCGATGCAGCACCTTTCAATTCTTTTTTCGGCGCTGGTTCCGGATTTAGCGGAGCGTTCACCGAAATATATTCTGTAGAAGTAAAGTTGTACGTGTACATCAGATCTACTTTCATTTTCGCTGTGTCATCTAACAAAGAAATCACGTTGTATGTTGGCGAAAAAGCTTTTTTAAACTGATCACACATCCCTTTGCGAAGCGACTCCTGAATCTGATTGTAATTTTGTCCGGTAGTAGTGCTGATGTCTTTTGTAACATCAGAACTTCCGTTAAACATTTTCGGATACCAGGGAATAACGAGAATGGTAAGTTTTCCGTTAGTTAATTTTGGATCGGTGTTCTGAGCGGAATCGGTGCGCGTAGTAGTTTGCGCAACTACACTTCCGCCGATGAAGCAAATCATTATCAGTTGAAAAACTCCCGGACGATTCATCGTGTCTTATTTGATCAGGAAGCGATATATGTCGTTTCCATTGGCCAATACGAGTAAACCTAAAACAAGATACATGCCAATTGTTAACGCACGCTGCATGAACTTGTCGCTCACTTTCTTGCCGGTTACCATTTCCCAAAGAACAAAGAGGATATAACCTCCATCCAACACTGGAATCGGCAATAAATTCATGAAGGCAAGAACGATCGAAATAAATGCTGTGATTCCCCAGAAAGCCTGCCAATCCCATTCTGAAGGGAATGTGCTTGCAATACTTGCGAATCCTCCAACTTTTGACGCGCCGGCTTTAGTAAACAAAAACCGCAGCTGCTTCATGTAATCAGTCAGGGTTTCTATAGTCTTACTCCAACCACGAGCCCATGATCCGAAAAATCCATATTCTTTCACGGAAGTTTTCAGATATGAAAGCGGATTTTTTGAAATCGCACCGATTAATCCCGCTTCGTTAGGCGTAATGGTAAGTTCCTTCCATTCTCCATCACGGATTAATCCAATGCGAACTTCCTTGTTCTTAGAACGCTGGAATCCCTTGACAAATTGCTGATAGTAAAGAATTGTGTCGCCATTAAAAGAAATCAAACTGTCGCCAGCTTTCATTCCGCCTTTTGCCGCTGCATTGTCCGGAATAACACTGTCCAATACAAATGGAACCTGCGCCTGCACTACGTATTTAGGATCAGCAGCTACAAATTTATCGTCCAAGTTCGCTGGTAAAGTAATGTTCATTTTCTCACCATTACGATCAATCTGCACTGTGCGCGCGTCGTCGAGAATAATTGACTTTCCTAGAGTTCCAAGATTTTCGATCTGCTTGTTGTCAACCGTGATAATTTTATCTCCGTCGCGAAGACCCGCATCAACAAGCACAGAGTCAAATGCAACTCCGTATTTCGCTTCCGAGGTTGGGATATACTCTTCTCCCCACGCCCAGAACATCATACTGTAAATGATAATTCCCAACAGAAAGTTTACGGTGATTCCACCAGCGAGAATGATCAGCCGTTGATATGGCTTTTTCGCTCTGAATTCGTCAGGCTTTGCAGGCTCATCTGGATTGTCGGCATCTGCCATCATTCCTGCAATGTCAACGTATCCGCCAAATGGAAACCATCCCAATCCGTACGTGGTTGCTCCGATTTTTTTCTTGAACAAAGAAAATTTCATGAGGTTCCCGAATGGGAAAAGAAAATCGAAGAACAAGTAAAATTTATCCACACGCGCCTTAAACCAACGCGCAGTAATATAATGCCCGAATTCGTGAAGAATAATCAGGAACGAAAGACTCAGAAAAAACAGGGTGAATTTTACCACAGCTCAGATTTGTTACACAAGCGCCAAAGATAACTAAAACAAAGGCTTGAGAATGGGGTGAGAAAGGCCGCTATTAACCGGCAATCGTGAATTACTGTTAAGAAACTGCACGATCCAAATTCCAACTTGCGAAACCACAAATTTCAGATTGACTCTTCCTTCGTGATGCGACCCCGACTGGTAAACGAGCCTTTTTCGATCTGAATTTCGGGGGCACTCGGCATTTTTCCCGTAATTCGAAAGTTAGACTTTAGAATTACGGTATTATTTTATACATTTGGTCAATGATAGATCGCATTTATACTCCGCAACTCAAAAAACTCCTTCGGCTCTTTCCCGCAGTTGGACTTATTGGTCCGCGCCAATGCGGGAAGACCACGCTTGCTTTGCAGATGAAGAAAGATCTGCATGGAAAAGCTGTCTATTACGATCTTGAAGATCCTGCCGATAACAGCAAATTCGACAATCCATTGCTGATCCTGAATCAACCGGATGCTAAAACCATCATTATCGATGAAATTCAGCGCCGACCAGAACTTTTTGCAATTCTCCGATCGGTGATCGACAAAAAAAGAAAACCCGGGCGGTTTCTTTTGCTTGGTTCTGCATCCCCTGAAATGATTCGTGGTGCTTCTGAATCTCTTGCAGGAAGAATCGCATACATCGAAGCAACACCCTTTCTGTTTTCAGAGTTGTTTTCAATGGCTGACTCAGAAAACAAAAATTGGTTGCGCGGTGGATTTCCAGGAGCTTTGCTTGCAAGAAGCAATAACGACGCAAGAGCGTGGATGACCGCTTTCACGCGAACGTTCATTGAGCGCGATTTAAATACCCTGTTCGGAACTACATTCGAGCCCGCACTCATGTTTCGTCTCTGGCGTATGCTTGCGCATCAGCACGGACAAATCTGGAATGCCGCTTCATTCTCAAAAGGTCTTGATACGAGTTCCGTAACCATAAATCGATACACGGATTATCTCGTTGGAGCATTCATGCTCCGCAAGCTCGAGCCGTGGCACGTAAATTCCCGGAAACGTCTTACAAAAAGTCCGAAGATTTACCTCCGCGATTCAGGGCTGCTTCATCATCTGCTTGGAGTTTACGATCGCAATACGCTGCTGAATCATTCTTCCATCGGCTATTCTTGGGAAGGCTTTGTTGTAGAACAGATTTGCGCCCTCTTGCCTGATACAATTCATCCGTTCTTTTATCGCACACACGATGGGGCGGAAATGGATCTTGTTTTGGTGAAAGGCATAAAACCTGTTGCGTGTATTGAAATCAAGCTTACAACATCACCTTCTGTCAGCCGCGGAATGTCGCAAAGCATCGCTGACATGGGATGCAAAAGCAATTTCATCGTCACGCCAGGCACATACGCAGGATGGAAAATCCGGAAAGATATTTTCGTTTGCGGTCTGCAGGAATTCCTCGAAAAACATGTTTTGCCGGACAAATATTAATACCGTAATTCGAAAGTTCAACTTTAGATTTACGGTATTATTTTTTGCCATTCTGAATGATCATCTCTGCAATTTCTCTTGCTGATTTGTCCGAATCGATAAAGTCTTCGATCTTCTTCGGCACCGAGAAAGCAACATCCTGCATGGTCCTTTCAATCACCTCCGCAATCTGCAGAAATCCGATCTTATCATTCAGAAAAGCTGCAACAGCAACTTCGTTCGCTGCATTCATCACACATGCGCGATTTCCACCGTCTCTCATCGCATCGTAAGCTATTCCTAAACAAGAAAATGTTTGCGTGTCAACTTTCTCGAATGTTAAAGCAGGATATTTCATGAAATCAAATCGCGGAAAATCAGATTTCAATCGCGCTGGATATCCAAACGCATATTGAATCGGCAATTTCATATCGGGCAATCCCATTTGAGCTTTCATTGATCCGTCCTGAAACTGCACAATGCTGTGAATTATGCTTTGCGGATGAACAATTACATCAATCTGTTCCGGCTTCAGCGAGAAAAGCCATTTGGCTTCAATCACTTCAAGTCCTTTGTTCATTAACGTCGCAGAATCAATTGTGATTTTCGCACCCATCGTCCAGTTCGGATGTTTGAGTGCTTCTGCTTTTGTAACAGTTGCAAGTTGCTCGCGCGTCTTTCCACGAAACGGTCCGCCGGAAGCCGTCAGATAAATTTTCTCAATCGGATTTTCAAATTCTCCGGCGAGACATTGGAAAATCGCAGAGTGTTCTGAATCTACCGGATACAAATTCACCGCGTGCTCGCGAGCTGTTTTTGTAACAAGTTCTCCAGCCACAACAAGCGTTTCCTTATTCGCAAGCGCAATTTGCTTCCCCGCTTTTATTGCAGCCAATGTCGATTTTAGTCCGGCGTAACCAACAATTGCCGCCAGCACCATGTCCACCGTTTCCATCTGCACAACATCTGCGAGTGCTTCTTCTCCACCGTAAACTTTAATTCCTTCGTCAAGCAAAGCAGATTTCACTTTCGCGAGTTTCGAAACATCATTGATCACCACCACATTCGGCTTGAACTTCAGCGCTTGTTCAATCAGCAAATCCGCATTGTTTCCTGCAGCGAGAATCTCCACGACAAATTCATCGGGATGCGCAGCAATAACTTCCAGTGCTTGCGTTCCGATTGAACCGGTTGAGCCGAGGATGGCGATGTGTTTTTGTTCTGAATTCACGTGGTAAAGATAGATACTGTTCCCGGTTTCCTGTTCAACGTTTCGGGGTCGCTGTCGTCGCCAAGCAAAATTGTCACATCGAGTGTTTTATTTTCAAAAACGTATCGAGATGCGGCAATTTTGCTTTGTGCTACTCGAACTGACGGCCTATTACTTCGGCGCGAATCTAATACTCAGTAAATTGTCCATTGTACGTTTGGCATTGACCATTGAAAAATGATCAATACTCATTGTTCAACAATCACTCCGTTGAACATTGCCCATTGTGCGTTTGACATTAAACAATAAAAATGATCAACACACAACGCTCAAGTTTCAATGATCAACTAAAGCGCCCAAAACTGTGAACGATGAACGAATCAACGGTGAACCGTGTACGGTGAACGGTGAACGGTGAACGGTGAACTAAAAAACAACATAATCCTGCGGATCCACCGGCGCTCCATTGTACCAAATCTCAAAATGCACATGCGGACCTGTAGAATGCTCTCCGGAATTTCCAATAATCGCAATCGGTTCTCCAGCCTTTACAAACTGTCCCGTCTTCTTGAGTAAAGCTGCATTGTGCTTGTAAACAGAAATCAGATTATTCGAATGTTGTATTTGAATTACATATCCGTCTTCCGGATTCCATCCTGCAGAAATGATTGTTCCATCAAGCGTAGCTTTCACAGACTCATTTTCGCTTGAAGCAACATCAACTCCGAAATGCTCTTCTGCAAGATTGAACGAACTTGTAACCGAACCTTTCACAGGAGCAAAGAAAAAATATCCGCTGATTCCGGTTTTCTTCGTTACTCCAAGTGCCAGTGAATATTCATCGCCCTCTTCAATTTCATAGCGCAAGGCAGAATCTTCCGGCGAACGAGCATGATCAAGATCTCCGTAATTCTTGGAAGTATCGGTTGGGTTTTGAATATTAACAGCCGTATCGTTTCCCTTTAAAATGTTGGTGAGATTTTCCAAATATTGTTGACGGGCCGTAGCTTCAAACATGAGCGAATCAGTTTTCTCATTCAGATCAATCATGTCTTGCTGCATTCCAACATCTGCGTAACCCGGAATGTATTCCCTAACAGGGGTGAACGCGATCAAACTCACAACAATTGCAGTCATGACAATCGTTATCGCGGAAATTGCAACAAGTATTCCAAGTGGCGTTAGTGTAACCGAAACCCGCTCTTCGAACGTATCATCATCCATGACCACCATCCGGTAGCGAATGCGCAACCGGTCTTTCCAGGATTTCTTCTTTGGTGTTGTTGGACTCATGATTTGTGAAAGGAAGTCAAATATCCGTATTTAAGGCGGTTTTCAGGCAACCATAAGGCAAATAAGGCGTCTTGAATACAGTTAATACACTATTTTTGTCGTCCGGGAGTTTATGTTGAGCACGACGAAACATTTAGAGTGCCGTACCTGTAGGAAAACGTGAAATACACGATCAAATCATATCATTTTGTTCTGGCACTATTTGTTGTGGCAGTAATCGCTGCGTGCTCAACCACGAAGAACACCTGGGTTACGCGCACGTATCATAACATTAACGCCAAGTACAACGGCTTCTTCTATGCAAAAGAAAGCATGAAGGATGCGAACGACAAAATCGTTAAAACTTACGAAGACGACTATTCGCAACTCCTTCCTGTTTTTCAGATTCCAAATACTCCTGCTTCCAAAGGCTGCTATACCGATCTGGAAAAAGCAATCAAGAAAGCAACACTTGTTATCGAACGCCATGCAATTACCAACAAGTCTGGAATTGAAGTTGCCGGTGCAGTGAAGTGGATTGACGAAAACTATTTGATCATTGGTCAGGCGCATTATTACAAACAGGAATTTATTCCTGCGTTGGAAATTTTTGAATACATCATTAACAAGTATCCGAAAAATCCTACGCAAAGTCTTGCCATCATGTGGAAGGCCCGCACCCTGATTCAACTAGGAGATTTCACTGGCGCAGAAGGTCAACTCGATGTTGTTGCGAACGACAAGTCATTAACAGATGCGCAACAAGGAGAAGTCAAAGCAACGTATGCCGATTTATATATTCACACAGGCAATTATCCGAACGCGATAAAATATCTGGAAGAAGCAATTCCGCTCACGAAGAAAAAGAAGACGCGCGCACGTTACATGTTCATCCTTGCGCAACTTTATGAAATTACGGGTAACAACAAAAAAGCTGCAGATTATTTTGGAGATGTAATCAGTCTCAATCCGAATTATGATATGCTTTTCAACGCGAAGTTAAATCGCGCAAGATTAAGCGCGTCTACTGCGACGAACCGGAATGCTGCCAAGAAAGAGCTTGAGCGGATGTTGACCGATGAGAAGAATAAAGAATACAAAGATCAGATCTATTATACACTTGCGCAGTTAGAACAATCAGGAAATAACAAAGCGGGTGCGATTGCTTTTTACAAACTTTCGGTTGCAAGTAGTTTCGGGAACAACAAACAAAAAGCAATTTCCTTTCTTGCTCTTGGCGATATTAGTTTTGCCGATCAGGATTATTTGCAAGCCGGAGCTTATTACGATAGTACCATGATGTTCCTTCCGAAAGATTACAAAGGATACAATTCTATCAGCGATAAGAAGAAAAATCTTGGCAACCTGATTAAGTACCTTAATATTATTTCGAAAGAAGACAGTTTGCAGAAAGTAGTGAATGTGTATGGAGGCGACACGACAACATTATACGCATACATCGACAAGAAAATTGAGGCTGCAAAAAAAGAAGAAGAAAGAAAGAAGAAAGAGCTCGAAGACAGAATGAACGGTGGCAATAATATGATTGGCTTGAATCCGAATACGCCAAATACTCCTAATCAACCAGCTGGTCAATGGTATTTTTACAATCCGAGCACAGTAGGATTTGGGGTCAGCGAATTTACCCGCAAGTGGGGCAATCGTAAACTGGAAGATAATTGGAGACGAGGCAACAAAGAAACTTTAATTGAGGAAGAAGATCCGGAATCGAAAGACACTGCGAAAGGAGCAACAAAAAAACTTGCGTCTGATCAGTCTCGTGATTTTTATCTTCGCGAATTGCCATTGACCAAAGAGAAGATGGAGAAATCCAACGAGGCTCTTGCTGATGCGTATTACAATCTTGGTTCGATCTACAAAGATCAAATGAACAACTTGCCAAAAGCATCTGAAACATTTGAAGCGCTTTGTGTGCGATTCCCGAATCATAAATATGCTTTAGCTTCTCATTTTCAATTGTACCGTATTTATCAGAAGACAGGAAATAAAGTCAAGGAAAAAGAACATAGCGATTTCATCTGCAAGAATCATCCACAAAGCGATTATTGCCAGTTGATCACTAATCCGGAGCATGAATTAAACATCCTGGCCGAACGTGAAAAAGTCCGCGTGTATTATGATTCAACGTACCAGGAATACACACGCAGAAATTTTGCAAGCGTTGTTGTTCGTAGCAATTATGCTGATTCAATTTTCGGAACCAAGCACGAGCATGCGGCGAAGTTCGCTTATATCCGCGCATTGAGTCTTGGCAAAACACAAGGAACTCCTCAAATGGAAAGCGCGCTTGTGAAACTGATTGACAATTTTCCGAAAGACCCAATTCGACCTACTGCACAATCGATGTTGGACTTTATCCGCAAATCAAAAAGCGGAGTGGGCAACACCAACCCTATTGACACGGCTGGTAACGCGAAAGCCTCTTATGCTTCCAACGATAAAGTTGAGTTTCAATACATGGTAATTGTTCAGACCGGCAAGGGCGATCTCAATAAATTCAAAGCGGCACTTTCCGATTTTAACACTGCAAATTACGGCTCAACACAACTTTCGATTTCCGCTATGGTAGTCGATCCTGCGCGTCAAGCAATAATGGTCAATAAGTTTGCCGATCAATCTGCCGCAATGGCTTATTATAATAATCTCAAGTCGCACCCCGAAATTTTCGCTTGGCTCGGAGCTGGTACATTTCAGGCAATGGTGATTTCCACAGAAAACATCCCGCTCTTCCTTAAAAACAAGGATGTAGAAGGATACAAGAAGTTTTTTGATGAGAATATATTGAATAAGAAGTAGGCAGTAGCAATCAGCAGTAACGAGCAGACTGCCGACTGAACCTGACGACTGCCTACTGGTTTATCAACACCCGTCAATAACTCTTCATTGCACGTTACACTTCAATAATTAACTTTACCACATCGGACCGAATGGCAATTAGCCTACTCGTCTACTTTTAAACTCGCCTACTGCCTCATGTTCAACAACAACAAAAACAATAGCCCCATGCGCAATGCCACTCCCGATTCAGGAACTGTAAACATTATTGGAGCAGGAACTAGTATTGAAGGTGATGTAGTGTCTGGAGGAGATATTCGCATTGATGGCAACCTCAAAGGAACACTTCGCACAAGAGGAAAACTTGTGGTTGGACCGACCGGAACAATTGAAGGCGAAGTGACATGCCAGAATGCAGATGTTTCTGGAAATGTCCGTGGGAAAATCACCGTAACAGAACTTCTCGCACTCAAGACTTCCGCGAAAATAAATGGTGAAATCACTACGGGAAAATTGGCAATTGAACCAGGCGCCGACTTCTCCGGATCATGCAGCATGGGCGGTGTTGTTAAAGACATCCAGCATGAGCAGCAAGAATCCAAACTCGCCGAAAAAACAGCCTAACGATTTAGGCAAATACGCAGGAATGGCCACTACAATGGCCGTCATTATCTGTGGAGGAACTTTCGGCGGAAGATGGCTCGACATGCACTATCCGCTAACAGAAAAACTGCCCGTTTACACTTTAGTGCTTTCGCTTGCATCCGTTTTTGGCGCGATGTGGTATTTCATTCGCGACTTTGTTAAGAAGAAATAATTCATGACGTGATTTAAGTAACTTCCACTTGCAATTCCGTTACAACGATATTCATCGGAACATGAAGTACATAGTTGCGCTCGCATTAATTCTGACTACCGAACATCGGGCGCTTCGAGCTCAGGATAGTCTTGCCCGTTCTTCTGACAGCATCAACTACAACAACATTATGTTGCACGCTGAAGTTGGATACACGAATTTCCATGCTTGGAAACTCAGTGATATGTTTATTCCTGGCGGTGGAAAAGAATTCCCGGCATTTACCACTGTCGGATTAGGGGGATTGATCAGCGCCGATTACGAAAAATTCAGATTTGAAGGGTATTATGGATTCCACAACTTTCTTCCCTTTGACAATGACGCGATGATCGATGGGAGTTCTGTAAAAACCCGTTTGCGCGGATGGGAAGCGACGTATTCCAAATTTGGCGCCGATATTGTTCCTGCTAAACTCTTTGACGTTTCGGGTGCGCTTGGTTTTTACTTCGGCAATCTAAAACTCGATTGGAACAATCGGAGATACACGAATCCATTCGTTGCTCCAATGGCAAAGATCGACCTACGTGTAAACCTCTGGAGAATTTCCGTTGGTGCTCGCGCTGCATATAGGTATGACATTACTTATGGTAACTGGAAGCGAAAATCTTATGGGATGGCTGTCTTGCCCGAGTATAAATTCCGTGAATTCCAGTGCATGGTTTTCGTTGGATGGATTATTCTATCCCAATAATTACATGATGACAAATTCCTCCAAACACAATTATTAATTTATCTTGGCTGGAAATTCATCGACAACTAAGCATGAGAAACATTTTTACTTCCCTCGGTATTTTTTTTATCACCAGTTCACTCGTAGCACAAGGAGGAAATCAATCTGCATTTTCCGGAAATAAAGACATTCCAAAACTTGATTTGCATTTGCAGAATCCTGCTCCCGATAAATCAAAATTCATGGAGGATAACAAAGAAGGCCGAGCATTGGCGTTTGGATACTTTGATTTCGATTCGAAAAATCTAAATTCTTTCCTTGACACAACAAGTAGTGTGAACAGCACATTCGCGTCAAACTACATGGGGATTTCTCTTGATAATTTCTCCAATAATGGAAAACACTACGATGGAATTTCAGGTGTTTCGTTTCTCATTCCACAAACTGTAACCGCAGGAACAAATGATTCTTTGAAATTAAAAATGGGTGGGTGGCACTTGACAACGAGTTTGTTTGGTTACGACATTATCAATGGAGAAATTGTGACGCTTGCAATTGCACCAGCTATTTCATGGGGAAATCTTAAAATGCGCAGAGAAGTCGCGGGACAAAAAACAAAATACACGAATCCGTTTGTTGCCCCGGGCGGACGAGTTGAACTGCGTTTCACGTTCGGAAAAATTTCGATTGGTGCGCGTGCGACATATCGTTATGACATCACAAAATCGCTGTGGAAAAGAAAAGACGATATGATGACAGTGTTACCGGGATACAAAAACAATGGATTGGCGTATTTCGGTTATATCGGATTGACCGTTGGCGGGAAAAGCAATAAAGTTGAAAAGAAGCTGCCATAAACACAGCGGACTTTGACACCATTAGGTCGTATTCGGTTTCGTCACTAGTAGTATCTTCGCGTCATGAATCCAAAGACCCGATTTGCAATTGTTTACTGTCTGTTTCTGGCGGTAATTGGAGGTCTGTTTTTCCTCTACAATTCGACCGTAAATCCCGAATACACACATCCTTACGGTTGGATCAGCTTCTCGGTTTTTGCAGGTGTAACAGGCATTGTACATTTGGTTTTGCTGAATGCCGCTGAAAAAGATCCAAAAGCTTTTGTTCGTGGGTTCATGGCGGCCAATACGATCAAGATATTCGTTTATCTCGCTTTCCTTGTAGTATTTGTGTTGGTCGAAAAAACCAAACCTGTCGTTTTCATTGCAGAGTTCGCGGTATTCTATCTCGTATTTACTGTGTTTGAAACCAGTTTGTTATACCGATATCTCCGCCCAATTCAGAAATAAACGTCGCGTCTGCCTTCAACCGTCTCATGTCTCGTTTCTCAAGTCTCATGTCTCGAAAACTCTTCGACGATCTGTTCAAATTATCTGATCAAAATCACTTCTTCAACTCAAAATAATACCTAAGTTTGCACGCGAAATTCAGGATGGTCTCCTGTTGCTACATAAAACACTGATAGTCAATGCGTTTTAATGCGATTTCTACCCGAATAACTACCTTCATTTTGGCACTACTCGTGCCCGCCGTTTGTTTCGCTTACGACCCGGAAGCTGCTAACGATTCTACCCACAAGGATTCTACGCATTCCAGTACTGCTCCCGATGCACATCATGCAGAATCAACAGCATTCAATCCGGGAGAAATGATTGTGGAGCACATTTCAGATGCACACGAATGGCATCTTTGGGGACATACACACATGCCGCTTCCTGTAATTCTGAAAACTGATAAAGGCTGGGAGTTTTTCTCATCTGGAAATTTTCGAAGTGGCGAACATCACGAACTTGGAGCATATCAGGGGACGCATTACGCTTACAAACTGAATGAGAAGGGGAAAATTGTGATTTGGGATACGCTTGCTGATAAAGAAAATCAGAATGCAACTCCATTGCTCACTGATCTCTCGATCACAAAAAACGTAGCCACGTTATTTATTGTAATGGCTCTGATGTTGTGGATATTCCTGAGCATCGCAAAAGCATACAAGAGAAATCCAGGCACGGCTCCAAAAGGTATGCAGTCATTTATGGAGCCGTTGATCATGTTCATCCGTGACGATGTTGCCAAATCAAGTATTGGGCCGAAGTATGAAAAGTACATGCCGTATTTATTGACAGTGTTTTTCTTTATTCTTTTCTCAAATCTTCTCGGTTTGATTCCGATTTTCCCTGGAGGCGCAAACTTCACCGGCAATATTACAATTGCACTTTCACTGGCGGCATTCACTTTCATTATCACTCTCATTAGTGCTAACGGACATTACTGGCGTCACGTTTTTGCAATGCCGGGCGTTCCAATTGGCGTTCTTTTCATTCTTACGCCAATCGAAATTCTTGGAGTTGTATTGAAGCCATTTGTATTGATGATTCGATTGTTCGCGAACATCACTGCGGGCCACATCATCGCACTTGCATTTTTCTGTATGATTTTCATTTTCAGTAAAGACCCGGTAACGGGAGCAGAAAATCCAGGTGCTGGTTTTGGTGTAGGAATTTTTTCATGGCTATTTGTTGTTTTCATGACCTTTCTTGAATTGCTTGTTGCTTTTCTTCAGGCGTATGTTTTCACGCTGTTGTCCGCAATTTATTTTGGATCAGCAGTAGAGGAAAGCCATCATGTGAATGAAGATTTTGACGGGCTTCCGAACACTCAACACGCTCATTAATTGAGAATTGATAATCGGAAATTGATAGTTTTTAATTGTAATTGTTTAACCTAAAAATAAATCAAAATGAGTGCAAACATTCTTCTGGAAGCAGCTCTCGCTCCAAACGTTGGTATTGGCTACGGTCTTGCCGCTCTTGGTGCTGGTGTAGCTGCTCTTGGCGCTGGTGTAGGTATCGGCCGTATTGGTGGTTCAGCTCTCGAGTCAATCGCTCGTCAGCCGGAAGCCGTTGGTGACATCCGCGCTAACATGATTTTGACTGCCGCTCTCGTTGAAGGCGCCGCTTTCTTCGCGATGGTTGTTGGTCTGCTCGTAATTTTCACGAAGTAACCACTGTCAGAATTTTCCTGCCGCTTGCGCGGTTGGCTCAAGCGGCAGGATTTTTATTGAGATTGAGACTTTTTTATTAAAACATATCACAAAAATTTAGCTCATGGGACTTGTAACACCTGAATTTGGTTTGCTCTTCTGGATGCTGTTATCCTTCCTGACCGTTCTGGTAATTCTTCGCAAATATGCTTGGAAGCCGATTCTCAAAACGATCAAAGACCGTGAAGATTCTATCACAACGGCTTTGCAATCGGCTGAGAATGCAAAAGCAGAAATGAATAACCTGAAGTCAGAAAACGAAAAAATTCTGCAACAGGCACGTAACGAGCGCGACATCATGATCAAAGAAGCACGAGAGATTCGCGAGAGCATGATCGCGGAAGCAAAAGGAAAAGCGAAAACAGAAGGCGAAAAAATGATTACGGCAGCTCGCGAAAGTATTCAGAATGAAAAGATGGCTGCAATCACTGACCTGAAAAACCAAGTTGCTCAGTTATCAATTGACATAGCAGAGAAAATTATTGCACGCGAACTTTCTTCCGAAAACAAACAGAAAGAATTACTAGGCGATCTATTGAAAGAAGTTAAGCTCAACTAATAATGAAAGCATCAAGAGTTTCTCATCGCTACGCGAAATCACTGGTCGATTTGTCACTAGAAAAAGGACAACTCGAGCAAGTGCACGAAGACATGCGACTTGTACTTGATACAATTCAGGCCAATCATGATTTATCGATTGTATTGAGAAGTCCTGTAATCAACACCGACAAGAAACAGGAAATTCTGAAAGCTATTTTCGGTGGCCAGATCGGAGTAATCACCACCGAATTTCTGGATGTCATTACAAGAAAACGCCGTGAAGGAGAATTGGAAGCCATCGCTGACGCATTTATTTTCCAATATCGCAAACACAAACAAATTCTTACTGCTGTAATTACAACAGCACAAGGATTGGATGAAAATCTACGCAAGCGTGTGATGGAAATCGTGATGCAGAATGCAACTGGAAATTCAGTGGAACTTATTGAAAAAACAGACAAGACTTTGCTTGGTGGATTTGTCCTCCGTGTTGGAGATAAACAAGTCGATGCATCAGTAATTCGTCAGATCAGAAATTTAGAAAGAAACTTTAGCGAAAATCCATACATCAGCGAGATTTGAGTCAGGGGTGTGCGTTAAATGCGCAACTCTCGTCTCCCGTCTTCTTGACTCTTAACTAAATAAAATGGCAGAAGTAAAACCAGCGGAAGTTTCCGCAATACTAAGACAACAACTTGCAGGATTCAAATCTGCAAAAGAACTTGAAGAAGTTGGAACTGTTCTCCAGGTTGGTGACGGTATCGCTCGCATTTACGGTCTTTCGAACGTAGGTTACGGCGAGTTGATCGAATTTGAAAATGGGTTGCAAGGAATTGCATTGAACCTTGAAGAAGATAACGTTGGTGCCGTTTTGCTTGGTATTTCAACGGAAATTCGTGAAGGCTCTAACGTTAAACGCACTGGACGAATCGCTTCGGTAAATGTTGGTGAAGGAATGCTTGGCCGAGTTGTTAACACGCTCGGAATTCCGATCGATGGAAAAGGACCGATTCAAGGTGAGACGTATGAAATGCCATTGGAGCGCAAAGCACCAGGTGTAATTTATCGTCAGCCAGTAAACGAACCTCTGCAAACCGGAATCAAAGCGATCGATGCGATGATTCCTATTGGTCGCGGACAGCGAGAGTTGGTTATCGGCGATCGTCAGACTGGAAAAACTGCAGTTTGTATTGATACAATTATCAATCAGAAAGAATTTTACGAAGCAGGCGCTCCTGTATATTGTATCTATGTTGCAATCGGACAAAAAAGTTCGACTGTTGCAAACGTTGTTCGAGTTCTTGAAGAGAACGGTGCAATGGCATACACTTGTGTCGTTTGCGCTGCAGCTGCTGATCCGGCTCCAATGCAATTCTACGCTCCAATGACTGGTGCTGCAATCGGAGAATTTTTCCGCGACACCGGACGCCCTGCATTGATTGTATTTGATGATCTTTCAAAACAAGCCGTAGCATATCGTGAAGTATCACTTCTTCTTCGTCGCCCTCCCGGACGTGAAGCATATCCAGGTGACGTATTCTATTTGCACTCACGTATTCTTGAGCGGGCGGCAAAAGTGAACGCGTCAGATGAAGTTGCTCGTGCAATGAATGATCTACCAGAATCTATCAAACATCTTGTAAAAGGTGGCGGATCACTTACTGCACTTCCGATTATCGAAACACAAGCAGGTGACGTATCTGCGTACATTCCAACAAACGTAATTTCGATTACTGACGGACAGATTTTCCTTGAGTCGAATTTGTTTAACGCAGGTGTTCGTCCGGCGATTAACGTTGGTATTTCTGTATCACGTGTTGGTGGAAATGCGCAGATCAAATCGATGAAGAAAGTTGCAGGTACATTGAAACTCGATCAGGCACAGTATCGTGAATTGGAGGCGTTCGCAAAATTCGGTTCCGATCTTGATGCGGCTACTAAATCAGTAATCGACAAAGGATCCCGTAACGTAGAAATTTTGAAGCAAGGCCAGTTCTCTCCTTTCAAAGTAGAAGATCAGGTTGCAATTATTTATTGCGGAACGAAAGGATTGCTTCGCGATGTTCCAGTGAATAAGGTGAGAGAATTTGAAGCCGACTTCCTCGTGTACATGCGCAACAAACATCCGAATGTAATGGCTGAATTGAAAGCCGGAAAATTTGATGAGACACACACTTCTGCATTGGAAGCAGCAGCGAAAGAACTTTCTGCAAAATACAAAGCATAATTCCGGTCTGCGGTTGTTTGTCAACTTCTCCGCCGCGGCGGACAGTCTGACAATCGTAAATCGTAAATCGTAAATCGTAAATGAACCGATGCCTAGCTTAAAAGAAGTACGAAACCGGATCACCTCTGTATCATCTACACAGCAGATTACTTCTGCGATGAAGATGGTGTCTGCTGCGAAACTTCGTCGCGCACAAGACGCAATCACTCAGATGCGCCCTTATGCAAACAAACTGCGTGAGATTCTGGAAAATCTAAGTGCAAGTCTGGATAGCAGCGAAGGAGTATATTCACGCAAACGCGAAGCGAAAAAAGTTTTGGTCATTGTTGTCACTTCGAATCGTGGTTTGTGTGGCGGATTTAACTCTTCAGTCATCAAACGAGTTGCATCCGACATCAAAGAGAATTACTCTTCGTCTCAGATTTCTTATTTAACAATTGGTAAAAAAGGAACAGATTTTTTCAAAAAAACAAAATATGCTGCTGCTTTTCCTGAGCTTGGCAATTTGAATAGTTTGTTCGATGGAATGAGTTATGTGAGGACAGCCCCGATTGCTGAGCGCATTATGAAATCATTCGCTGATGGGGAATTTGATAAAATTGTTCTTTACTATAATCAATTCAAAAATGCTGCTGTTCAGATTACACAAAGTGAGCAGTTTCTTCCTGTTGTTCCAACCAAAGGCGCAACTAAAGCGAGTAAATCTGATTATATTTTCGAACCCCGAAAAGAAGAAATCGTTCAGGATTTGATTCCTCGCTCATTGAAAACTCAATTATACAAAAGCTTGCTCGACTCATTCGCTTCTGAACACGGGGCAAGAATGACTGCAATGCATAAGGCTACAGATAACGCGAAAGATCTTCTCAAGAATCTTCGCATCACGTACAACAAAGCGCGTCAGACATCAATCACCAATGAAATTTTGGAGATTGTGGGTGGTGCAGAAGCGTTGAAAGGGTAATTGTCAGACTGAGCGTCCTGAGCCTGTCGAAGGGTGAAGTTTGACTTCCAAAATCGTACATTTATTAAATGACTCGAATCGCATTCCTCGGTCTCGGTGGTGTTGGCGGATATTTCGGCGCTAAACTCGCACGAACATTTTCGCAATCGAAAGAAGTTGAAGTAGTTTTTCTTGCACGTGAACGAACTGCAAAAATAATTTCCAAAAATGGAATTCGCCTGATTACTCCCCAGGAAGATTTTGTTGCCCAACCTTTCGCCGTTTCAAGTAACGGATCTGAAATCGGGACGGTTGACTTTCTAATCTGTTCCGTAAAGAGCTACGATCTCGAAGAAAGTCTGAAGCATTTCTCGGATTGCATCGGGCCGGAAACAATTATTCTTCCATTGCTTAATGGTGTAGATGCCACAGAGCGAATCAATAAAATATTCCCGGATAACGAAATTTGGCACGGTTGCGTTTACATTGTGTCGCGATTAATGGAACCAGGTGTTGTCAAAGAAACCGGCAACATTCATTCACTGTTTTTTGGTAGCAATGATTTGCAATTGGGAAAGCTGCAATTGCTGGAACGCATTTTGAAAAAATCGCACGACGATATTTTTCTTTCAGCGAACATCAACGAAGTTGTCTGGGAAAAATTTGTTTTCATTTCAAGCATTGCAAGTTTAACAAGTCATCTTGATAAATCAATAGGTGAAATTCTTGCCAATGAAAACGATCGCAAATTATTGTTGTTGCTGTTGCATGAAATTGCTTCTGTAGCTACTGCAAATGGAATTGTCCTTCCGGAAAATATTATTCCATTGACAATTTCTAAAATGGAAAAACTTCCATTTGAAACTACGTCGTCGATGCATAGTGATTTCAAAAATGGAAATCGCACCGAGCACGTTTCCTTAACGGGCCATGTTGTAAAATTGGCCGATCAATATCACATGAAATGCCCTAATTACAGGCAGATTCTTTCATCGTTGGAGAATAAAGCCCGTTGAGCTGGAATGTTTTCGGAAGCCGATTCGTTTTCGTAATTTGCATTAACAAAAAACAGCATCATGCAATCCAAAGCAACAACTCCCGATCAGTATTACGCCGAACTTCCTGAAGGCCGTAAGAAAGCAATGATCGAATTGCGCAAAGTCATCAAGAAAAATATTCCGAAAGGATTCAAAGAGATGATGGGTTACGGCATGGTTGGATTCTCTGTGCCGCATTCGATTTATCCTGCGGGTTATCATTGTGACCCAAAACTTCCATTGCCATTCATGGGACTTGCATCGCAGAAAAATTTCATTGCTGTTTACCACATGGGAATTTATGCCGATCCGAAATTGTTGAAATGGTTTACGAATGAATATCCCAAACACAGCAAAACGAAACTCGACATGGGAAAAAGTTGCCTCCGTTTCAAAAAACCTGAGCAGATACCATTCAAACTCATTGGAGAATTGGCAAGCAAAATGACACCAAAAGAATGGATTGAATTGTATGAGCGTGCATTTGTAAAAACAAAATCAAATGGCCGGTAATTTCTTTCTTTGCGGTCATTACTTCATGGGTGTATTTACGTTTAACAAAAACTTATGGCAATAATAAATCCAGAATTAATCTATGGACATTGGTGGATAAACAATAAAATGGGTAGTTACGATGGTCTGGAATTTGTGAAAGATGGGGAGTGCATTGGGACTAACTTTGATTTTTTTATTCCCAAAAACTGGAATTTGCACGATAATAATTTGATTATTACGATGAAATTAAGGGAGAAGGAAAAAGTTATCGCAGTTACATACAATATTATTTCTATCTCCGCTGAAAAAATGATATTGTCCGATGTAGATGAGTATTTGCCTACTCAAGACATTTGGGAAAGAATCCATATGGGTGACTTTACAGACGAAATGTACGGAAGGTGGAATGGAGAAAATGACTCTTTCCTTGAAATTGTTCCAAACAACCAGTTTGAAGTTTTTGTGCGTACAAAATATGATGATGATGAAGGAAATGTAATAGGAGATATCCGCGAGAACGGAATACAATTTGAAGTGAATTATGAAGATGAATTTATTACGTTGGTCAAAGATAAATTAGACACAAGTAAATTTTGTATTCAATTAAAATCCGGTCGAAAATATTGGAAATAAAACAATTATTTGGATGACGGCAGGCATTTGTAGTGTGTTTACACTTTGTGGAAGTTACAACCGCTAATGACTCTTGGCGATAATTTGCACAGACGAAACAAAAAAAAATTGTGTGCCTTATTCAACCACTTGTGACAATAGACAGTTGATCACGACAAACACCAACTACTTGTATTCACAACCCGTTATTGCTTCTCGTATTTCAAGTAAAAATAAACAACTACTCAAAAAGTAGTAATCTCCCAATTGCGCGGTATTTTTTCAGAATAATCATAGATTAATCGCGTTTGAGTAGTGTTATATCCTTCACTTTAATGTCACATCACAAAACAATCCTGAGTACAATTTGTGCAGCATTCTTCGCGATGCTGTTCTCGTTTCAGCTTCCCATTCATGACGTATATATTGTTCTACAAGAAGTCGATTCTGCTTCCAACATTTCACCAGTTTCAAATCAATCGTTTGTTTTCCTGACGAATCACAATAGTGATACGTACAATTTGAAAACCGACGATACAGGAAAATCTCAAGCCATTTTTCTTGGTCGCGGGACATATAGAGAAAGCAAAGTGCTAGTTGATGGATATAATGTGTCAACACGGCGCAAAATCAAGGTAAAGGGAGCTTCTAATCTGGAAGTTTTCATTCTTACAAAACAGCAGCAATATTAGCCATCTATCAGCATGGAAATTGGCCGGAATACCTCGCTTCTTCATAGTGCGCGTTTTAACACAGATTACACAGATTGCCGGGATTTCAAATCAAAAATAATCTGCGTAATCTGTGTTAGAAGGCAAAGTAGCACACTAGAATAATATTGATGTAGATCAGAGGTGAAAGGTTTATCTTTATCTTCCACAAACCACTCTTCATGAAAACACTTTTTACACTTGCAACAGCATTTATGCTTTGTGCTTTTTCGCCCACAATTTCTGCTACGGGTGGGCCTGATGCATATGGTTATACCTGGATTACTTCTCTTGATGTTGGCGGCCCAACTTACAATTGGATCGATATCACTGCACGTCCCGGCGTTCAAACAGTTACCGGTTTAGCTGATGATAATTCAGCACCGGCAATGGCGCCACTAGGATTTAGTTTTCACTATTATTGGAACGATTATACGCAAATGAAAGTCGGCTCCAATGGCTGGTTAAGTTTCAATAACGTGAGCAACGTTGCTTCATGCTTCCCAACAATTCCTACGGCAGGTGGAGCAGGTGATAATCTACTTGCTCCTTTGATGGGAGATTTGAATTTTACGGGGGCAGGAAATATTGGAAATGTAAGATACTGGTCAAACAACATCGACACGTTTATCATTTCGTATATCAATGTTCCGTTCTGGGTTGTATCTGCTCCAGGATGGGCAGGCTCAAACTCTTTTCAAGTGATCCTTTGCAATTCTGATAGTTCGATCACATTTCAATATGGTGCTCTTGGTGGATTTGTTGCCAGCGCCGGTTGCATTGACATGACAGTTGGAATTGAAAATAGTACAGGCGGAATTGGTTTGCAAGTGCACTCTGATGTTATGCCTCCGATGAATTATGTTATTCGATTTGAATATCCTGCTGTCGTTCTCCTGAGTATTCAGGATGCACTTCCATCGTGGAATGATAACGCTGCAAATGGCGCTAAATTTATTATTAATAATAACGCGTATAATTTGAGGAGTGATATTCGCAACGCGGGAAATACCGGAATTACCGCAGCGATTAACTTGACGGCAATTATTCAGAATGCGGTTCCGGCAACAGTGCATAGTACTTCCGGCTTAATTCCTTCACTCGCGGCCGGTGATGATTCGTTATATGCTTTCCCTTCACCGTGGACACCAACAGCTATAGGACAATACACTTTTCAAACTTCACTGACTTGTTCTCAGGATATTAATCCCGCCAATAATTCGTTGAGCACAGAACTCGAAGTTGTAGATGTATGTGGCAACAATATGGTATTGAGTTATAATACAACAGGGCTTCCAACGGGAACTCTTAACTGGAATGGCGGAGCAAACGACGATGGTGCGGCCGTATATTTTGCGCCACCGGTTTATCCGTACACGATTTCAGCTCTTCAATATTATATCAGCACAAACACCAGCGATGGTTTCATTGCACAGATTTATGATGATGATGGATTGAACGGTGGCCCGGGAACACAATTGTTTACTACGACTGTTCCTTCAACTTCTGTTGTTGCTGCATCCTGGAACACAGTGAACGTTACATCAACTGTAACATTGAACAGTGGCGGATTTTATGTTGTATGGCTGCAAGGTGGATCCACAATTTTTCTTGGAACAGAAACTGCGGGCCCGCGATCACATCACAACTACGAAATTCTGGATGCAGCATGGTCAACTTATCGCGCTGATGATGTGAATGATTTATACATCCGTTGTGCAATCAACAATTACGTTAACCTTCCAACAAGCGTTAGCTCCGCAGTTAGAAACGGCATGGATGCAATTTGCACCGACATGTCAACCGGACTTGTAACAGGATGGCTATGGGATTTTGGTGATGCTACAACTTCAACACTTCAAAATCCTGTTCATACGTATTCTCTTCCCGGAACATATACTGTGTGTTTAACGGCTTCTTCACCTTGCGGAACATCTCAGTCATGCAACACGATAAATGTTTGCGCATTACCAACTGCGGCCTATTCCTCAACTACAAGTGCACTTAATGCAAATTTCACTGATCAATCTACAGGAACTGTCTTCTCTTATCAGTGGGATTTTGGCGATGCGTCAACTTCAACGCTGCAAAATCCATCTCACACGTATGCAACACCCGGAACATATACAGTTTGTTTGATCGTTTCAAACTTGTGCGGAGACGCAGATACGATTTGTCAGACCGTGTCATTGTGCAATGGAAATACGGCTGGCTTCGGAAGTTCTTCGTCAGGATTGAATTCGACTTTCGGCGATCAATCGACAGGAGCCATTGATAACTACTTCTGGGATTTTGGCGATCCTGCTTCAGGGCCGGCGAACACATCAACGATTCAAAATCCTGTGCATACTTTCACTGCGCCGGGGATGTATACTGTTTGCCTCATCGTATCTAATACTTGTGGTTTCGCTGACACAACTTGTCAGACTGTTACAGTTTGCGAATTGAATACAGCTTCTTTCTCGAATACTACAAATGAAGATTCCGTATTCGTAACCGATATGTCAACAGGCGCAATCGCAACATGGCTTTGGGATTTCGGCGACGGAAATTTCTCTTCTCTTCAGAATCCCGGAACACATCTGTACGCAACGGGTGGAGTCTATCTTGTTTGCTTAACAACGACAGACACATGCGGAATTGTTGATTCCGTTTGCCAAACGGTAATCATCATGATAACAGATATTCGTGCAGGTTCGCTTGAGCCTGTTTCAATTTATCCAAATCCGGCAAATGATGTTCTGTTTGTGAACATGAACGGAACAACAGTATCAGCTGTGGAAATCTTCAACATGACAGGACAAATTGTTTACACGTCAGGAAATGAACAAAATTCAATATTTGAAATTAATGTTTCAGAACTTGCTGCAGGAATGTATACTGTTCGCGTAATTAATGCTGACGGAGTTTCAGTAAGAAGATTCACGAAAGAATAATTTTTTCTATTGCGAAAAGTCGTCTTGCCAATGGCAGGGCGACTTTTTTATTGGACCAGTTTTTGGAAAGCATAAAGAAAACATGATCTGGCGCACAGAAATAGTTTTGGGTACATAGTAATTTCGTTTTTCAGTAGAGGAAATGTAGTTACTAAAGGCAGTAATAAATGAAAAATATTCTCGTTCTCGGTGCAGGGCTGGTAGGGAAAACCATCGCTATTGATCTTTGCAAAAATTACAACGTAACCAGCGCTGATGTTAATGAAACTGCGTTGGCACAACTGAGGAATCAACATCCGATTAAAACCGTTGTTGCCGATTTGAGCATCTCGAAAAACGTCCACGACCTTGTACAACCATTCGATCTTATCATAGGAGCCGTTCCTGGCTTCATGGGATTTAAGACACTCAAGACAATTATTGAAGCGGGAAAAAATGTGGTTGATATTTCGTTTTTTCCGGAAGATCCGTTTGATTTAGATCTGCTGGCTACCAAACACAATGTTACCGCAATTGTCGACTGTGGTGTTGCTCCGGGAATGTGCAATGTTCTCGCTGGTTACCACAACACAAAAATGAAACTGGAAAGTTATGAATGTATGGTTGGTGGACTGCCAATGGTTCGAGAATGGCCATTTGAATACAAGGCTGTCTTTTCGCCTATTGATGTGATTGAAGAATATACGCGACCAGCCCGTTACATTGAAGATGGAAAGTTGGTCGTGCGAGAAGCGTTATCGGATGCGGAGTATATCAATTTTGAGAATATCGGCACTCTCGAGTCCTTCAACACCGATGGTCTGCGAACGCTCGCTTTCACACTTCCGCGTGTTCCGAACATGAAAGAAAAAACATTGCGTTATCCGGGCCACATTGCACTGATGCGGGTTTTCCGGGAAACAGGATTTTTCAATAAGGAGAAAATACCTGTCAATGGAGTAGAAGTTTCTCCTCTTGAATTCACATCAAAACTTCTCTTCCCAAAATGGAAACTCCAAGATGGTGAAGAAGATTTTACAATTATGCAAGTTGTCCTGAAAGGGAAAGACTCTTCCGGAAAAAGTCTCAAACACGTGTACACTCTTCACGATAAATTTGATTCCACAAATCAAGCCACATCAATGGCGCGCACAACAGGATTCACTTGCACAGCAGCTGCTCAACTCTTTCTGCAAAACAAATTTTCTCAAAAGGGAATTTGTCCACCGGAATATCTTGGACAGAATGAGAAGTGCTTTGAATCGATGTTGAAGTATCTTGAAGAGAGAAACGTGAAATATTCATGTGTTACAACAGCTGGAGACTAAATTTCTTCCAGAATATCCGGTCATTTCATTGGCAGATAGCAGGCAATTCAATATACCGCCCACGCGAAATTCTGAAGTACTGAGAATTAATTTCGCTGTCTTTCATAATTTCCCAGCGACGCAACACAAATTCGTCCGCACGCAAACGGTTTCTGTTATCATTCTCATTCATATCGTCAGGCGTAGCAATTGAAACCTGAATGCCGCTGTTACGATGCATCGAACCGCTGCGCAAAAGCGTTTCCATAGGGAAGGACCAGTCTGCCCACTTGAAGCACGATTTGTAATCAGCCTCATTCATCACAAATTTACTCCCCGATTTCTTGTGCGCTACGTTAATGAGTTGTTCCACCTGTTCCGTCCGGGCCTTGTAATCCATTCCAACATCTGTGAATCTTCCAATGCGCCAGCCAATAATTAGTAGCAGCGAAACGACAATAAAAGATTGACTCAATTGCATTTCCCGACAAAGTGTAAAGACCAGAGGAATCAGTACGATTGGAATGAGCGGCAAATACATTCGCTCGAAATATGGAGTGAGAATCGGATCGTTCGTATGCGTGAAATTCACCACGAGAATGTGTCCGATGAAAAATAGTAGCGACACAAGTAATTGAACTTTCATTTTTCTCACAAGAAAAAATAAACTTGTCCACACTAGAATCAAAATCGGGATTGTGTACCACGTGAAGAAAAATTGGATTAATTCCCAATAGTATGCAGGGCGTAGTAGTTGTCTATAGGATTCGTTCCAGTCTGCCGTTGCAAGTCCCAATTTTCCGGCTTCGTATTCGGTAAGCATCAATTTCTTCGCAACATACCAGCCAGCAAACAGAAGAACTGAAATTATGAGGATCTTGATTTCCAACTTGCGTTTTTCCAATGCTGAATAAATCAAAGCGAAAGCAATTGGAATAAACAGCAACGGGTGAGCAAAAAGCGCCGTGACCAACACTGCTCCGAAGAAAATCAAATCCCTCAGGTGGGACACTTTTCCCTGCGATAAATGCGAGTACAGCAAAATCACTAACGGAATTCCATACCAGATTTCGTACATCGGCGTGAACTGAATATGCAGCACGCCGAGTACATGAGTCAGAACAATTGCAATTCCAGCGCGACGATCTTTCAAATAATAAGTCGCATACAGGAACAGAATGTAAAACCACAAAACCGCGTTAAGCGAATTGAGAATAAAAATCAGATTTAGTGAACCTCCTAGTTTGACTCCTATCCAAGGAAGAAATTGCGAGAACGCTAGAATGAACCGCTGATGTTCAATTCTGAAATTTTCAGAATTTGCTACGTGTAATAAATAATGCGCGCCGTCGGCCTGAAATCTTTCTTTCGCAAAAAGGATTGCGAAAACCGCCATGACAAAAAAGAACCATGTTGTCCACTTTGTGTAGGCGCCTTTCAACATCTGGTTCTTATAAAAATCAGGAAAGTTTGTCGGTAAGAATTTTTACTTCGATTGCAGGAGCAATTTTCTCGTAAAGAATGTGGTACACGCAATTTGTGATTGGCATATCAACATTATACTTCTGGTTGATTTCCTGTATACACTTAACGGCATAATATCCTTCGGCAATCATGTTCATTTCTAACTGCGCCATCTTCACAGAATATCCTTTTCCAATCATTGCGCCAAACATTCTGTTCCGACTGAATTGCGAATACGCTGTCACGAGCAAATCGCCGAGATACGCAGAACTTTTTATGTCGCGATCAATCGGATGAACTGCATCTACGAATCTGGAAATTTCTTGAATCGCGTTTGAAATCAGAACGGCCTGGAAATTATCTCCATAACCGAGTCCGTGACAAATTCCGCTTGCAATCGCAACAACGTTTTTCAGAACAGCCGAAAGTTCCGTTCCAAAAATATCGTCAGAAACTGCCACGCGAATAAATCGACAAGCGAGTCGATCAGCAATGTCCTGCGCATATTCCGGCGTCTGTGACGCAACTGTGAGATAGGACAACTTTTCCAATGCAACTTCTTCCGCATGACACGGTCCGGTAATAACTCCGATGTGCGAATAAGCAACTTCAAATTCCTGATTGAAATAATCGCCAATGATCAGATTAGGTCCCGGAATAATTCCTTTAATCGCAGAGAAAACGATTTTGTTTTTGAAATTCGCCGCATTTAATCCATGAAGTGATTCCGCAAGAAACGCAGACGGAACTGCCATGATGAGTAAATCATTCGCCGCAATTACATCGGCAATTGAATTACTGAACTCAAGTTTGTTCACATCAAACTCAACCGCGCTTAAGTACTTTGGATTGTGTTTGAATTTCTTGATGTAATCAGATTGTTCAGAATTTCGAATCCACCAGGAAATTTTTTCTCCTTCGGCTAAACCATTGCACAACATCTTCACAAGAGCCGTAGCCCAGCTTCCTCCTCCAATAACCGCGATCTTCTTTTTCATGGTGTACGAAAATACGGGTTTATTCGTAATCGGGGCGATTGCCGTAGATGCCCCGGTGACCTTCGCGTGTTGAAAATTCCATCGCATTTATGTCAACTGGCAACATGTTCGGTGTGAAAATGTAAGCTTTGATAGAATCTGTTGGCAATAAGGGCACTGGAGGTCGCTGCACGAAATATATATGCTGCCATTCCCTGGACGAAGAATCAATTTGAGTCTTGGTACTCATTCCGGTCCACAAAATTTGCTTTCCGTTTCGAATAAATTCCACAACAAGCACCGCTTCGCTGTTGGTGTTCTTTAATCGTAATCTCGATTGGAAAGCGATTTCATTATCCGGCCCGCTAATAACCGATCCTACACGAGTTGAAAATAGCGGACCATACTGATGCAAACTGTCAAGAATGAAATAGTGGACCTTCATCTTCTCATAAACAGGCATCAAACTGTCGTTACAATCGAGTATGTCATATTGAGAATACGGGTTCCCATCGCTCCAGCTTCCTGCGGCATTGCTCAAAAAACCATGAGACACATTCGCATAGTCAAACCAAGATGAATGCTTGCTGTTCTTCCAGTTGTACCATGGAGTTTTATTTTTCGCAAACACATAAACTGCCGAATTAAACCACTCATGCTTCTCCACTAGACACGGAAATTTCTCTGCTATTATATCCAATGACGCAGGCGACGATTCCCGGGTACTCCATCCATACACATAGTACTCAGCATTGGATGAAGCCACATCGCTTTTCAATTGCAGAAGCTCGTCATGTTTGTATGTATGAAAAAGTGTGTACCAATAATCATCAATTGCGTACATCGGCTTTTGATTCAAATAATACAATACAAAATAAGGATCATCGACATTGAACATCACGTCAACATTGCTACGTCCGTACTTTTCTTCCGCCGCGAAAAATACTTCGACGAGGCCATCAAGTCTTCCGAAATGATTGGTCAAACGAAATGGCTTGTGCACCGTGATATACCACACCATTGGAATAATTAAGAGAAGTGCGAAACGGTACGACCATTTTGAAATGGCGTCATACGGAAACCACGAGAAAATAAACATCAGCAGAAATGGAAAACTGAAAAGCAAGGTTGAATTCTGCAAGACAGGGTTTTTGTAGACAGAATAAAAATAACCGATGAGCATTGGAAATAACCACAGAAGGCAAACGATGATTTGTTTTTTGTCGAGGCGACGCTTATTGAAAATGAAACAAGCGATTGCGACAGCGAAAACCAGAATCACCAATCCACGAGATTCATTGAAAACAAAAAACAAATGGTCTTTGAAAAACTCTGGTGTTGGAATTCCGAGCCAACCGCCAGGCCCGCCGATTCCGCCGATTTCCATTTGAGAAATTGTAAAACTAATGTGGGGAATAAAAAGCAAAACCGCGGCTCCACAAGCGACAAAATAGTTTGTCCTATTAATTTTCGTTGCGAGAAATATTCCACCAATTCCCAACAACAAAGTGGTAAGCAAACTGAAGTAATGTGAATACGCTGCGCCAGCGCCTGCCAGTCCGAATCCAATAATGTGCGCCCACTTTACTTTTTCTTCCTGCGAAAAACGGGAAACGAAATATGCTGCGAGCATCGTGTAAAATAATCCCGGCGCATAGGGACGTGCGAGTTGCGAATACATTATCGTGAACTGGAGAAATGCCAGTGAACCTGCAACAGCAAGTGCCGCACCAATTCCAAACCATCTTCTCGTGGTAATTCCGGCGAGCCAGATGGAAGCGGTTCCCATCAACACGAACGGAATCCGAATTGCAAATTCTGAATTGCCAAAACATTTTATCCAGAACCAGAGTAATACTTGCGTGAACGCAGGATGTCCATCGGGCTTCACTCCGCCGTTTAGCATTTCGCCAAATGAATTGAATTGCAAGCGCAGCAATGCACTTACTTCATCTGCTGTGATGGATTCAGTCCCGAGGTGATTGAGGCGCAATAACAAACCAGCGAGTGTAATTCCGCTGAGATAGAAAAGAAATTTGTAGTTGCTAGTTGAATGTGTCATTATATAGCAAGTGCTAAAACGTTCGGATGACGTTGTTGTTATAAAATTCAACCCCGTTACCACGACTGATTACTGCCACTGACAACCGCCTACTGTTTTTCAGGACGCATCTGCGGAAAGAACAACACATCCTGAATAGAAACATTGTTCGTCATCAACATCGCCAAACGATCTATTCCGATTCCTATTCCAGCTGTTGGTGGCATTCCGTATTCCAGTGCACGTAGAAAATCGTGATCAATGAACATCGCTTCGTCATCACCACGCTCCATCAATTTCACTTGCTCTTCAAAACGTTCGCGTTGATCAATCGGATCATTCAACTCGCTGTACGCATTTGCGATTTCCTTTCCGTTTACCATTAACTCAAATCGCTCAACGAGCCCTGGTTTGCTGCGGTGTTTTTTTGTAAGCGGACTCATCTCCACCGGATAATCGGTGATGAAAGTTGGTTGAATATATTTTCCTTCGCACTTTTCCCCGAACAACTGATCGATCAACTTTCCGCGACCCATTGTTTTGTCGCAAGGAACATGCAATTTCTGACACGCTTCACGAAGCTGATCTTCGTTCATTTCAGTGACATCGACACCTGTGTGTTCTTTAATTGCATCATACAAAGTCACACGTGCGAAAGGTGCAGAGAAATTTATTTTCTGTTCTCCAACCGAAACTTCTGTTGTGTCGTGCAGCGCGAGAGCAACTTTCTCCAACATCGTTTCGCACGTCTTCATCATCCACTCGTAATCTTTGTACGCTACATAAAATTCGAGTACAGTGAATTCAGGATTGTGTGTACGATCCATTCCTTCGTTGCGGAAGTTGCGGGAGAATTCATACACGCCATCAA
Source organism: uncultured Chryseobacterium sp. (assembly GCA_964495745.1). Classification (GTDB taxonomy): domain Bacteria; phylum Bacteroidota; class Bacteroidia; order Palsa-965; family Palsa-965. Next base: position 30,881 of record CAZBYM010000001.1, read on the forward strand.
ATCCGCCAACGATAAGTCGCTTCAAATATAATTCGTTTGCAATTCTCAAATAAAACGGAACATCTAACGCATTGTGATGTGTTGTAAACGGACGTGCTGCCGCTCCGCCGGGAATTGATTGCAAAACTGGAGTGTCAACTTCCAGCAATCCAAGATCGTTCAAAGATTCGCGAATGGAATTGATCATCTTCGTGCGCTTCACAAACGTATCTTTCACAGAAGGATTCACTACGAGATCCGCATAACGCTGACGATAACGGAATTCAAGATCCGTTACTTCATCATGCGCTTGTCCCGATTCATCCACTTTCACAATTGGCAAAGGGCGAAGTGCTTTACTCAACAAGCGCAATGTTGTAACGTGAATTGAAATTTCTCCTACTTGCGTTGTGAAAACGTATCCTTCTACGCCAATGAAATCTCCGATGTCTAGCAATTTCTTGAAAACAGAATTATACAAATCTTTGTTTTCCCCAGGACAAATTTCATCGCGATTAACATACAATTGAATACGACCAGTAGCATCTTGCAATTCTGCGAATGAAGCTTTTCCCATCACACGCACGCCCATGAGTCGACCTGCAATTGCCACTGCCTTGTAACTTGTTTTATCGCGTTCGTAATTTTCTTTGATATCCTTCGCCGTAACGTTTACCTTAAATTCTTCTGCCGGATACGGTTCAATTCCAAGTTCGCGAAGCTGATCAAGTTTCTGACGACGAATAATTTCCTGTTCGGAAAGGTGCTGGCTCATAGGTGATTTTTGTTGGGCAAATGTAGGGATAAGACGCGAGAAGCGAGAATCAGCCGCGAGAAAAAGGTCAATCGCTGATCTAGAAATATAGATTTGACGTATCTTTCTACAACATGAAGCACATTGCTTATATAGTAGTTGCAATTCTGTTTTGCAGTTTCATTTATTCTACAGATACAGTTGAGTCATCTGATCCTGACTTGTTAATTGGTAAGTGGAAGTATGCGGCAGCTTATTACAATGGCACAATAGACACTGGCCGGGTAGAATTCAGTGAGTTGTATTATGAGTTCCGGGCGGACAACACTTGCGAACTCAGCTGGAAGAATGCGGTTGATACCACCATTTACCATATGATCGGCACTTACAAAATGAATGGGAAACGTGATAAGTTGACCATGTACTATGGTAAGAACAAACCCCATACCGTGCATATCCGAGAGTTAACTGCCACAACATTAGTTTTTGGCGATCCTGCGAACAAAAAACGCAATTTACCTTCGCTTTATTCGCGTTTCGAAAAAATGTGAAAGTCGTGTAATGGTATGCGGCATAAAACTTTCAACTTCTATAGCAGGATCTATGGAGGCGTCCTTGAAGGTATTGCGCAAGAATAAATCCCAAACAGAACTTCATTTGGGTCGAATTAAGTAATCATAAATGGGCGTTGAGCTTTACCGCACCAACGACGCCAACGGAATATTCAACTTCTCGTGCAGATTCCGCACCATTTCCAACGTTAGTTTTCTCCTTCCTGAAAAAACATCACTCACTCGACTCTTATATCCGAGAATTTCGCCAATATCCTTTTTGGTAAGACCTTGCTGTTCCATTCTATACTTGATGGCTTCAATTGGATCAGGAACATCAATTGGGAACATGCGTTCTTCGTAGTCCTCAATCAACAGTGCCAGAAGTTCGGCTTCATCTCCATCCTTAGTTCCCGCTTTTGCGTGAAACACTTTGGAAAAACGAGCCATATACTTCTTGTATTGTTTTATTGACTTGATCTTTGCGAGTTTCATCGTTGCACTAAATTACGACTTGTTGTTGAAATTAACGCCTGCGGCAGCATGGAATTTTTTGTTCGTCCATTTAGCCCAACGCTCCCGCGTTGGGCTAAATGGGTTTCGCTCCTCCGGAGCTTGGTATATTAGTCAAGCGAGTTTGGGCATTTCTGAACCTCGTAGAGGTGAAACATTGCTAACCACGGACCTCGTCCGTGGTTAGCAACATCAAACAAAAAATTCCATGCTGCCGCAGGCGTTTTCAAACCT
>CAZBYM010000002.1:0-30534 GCA_964495745.1 uncultured Chryseobacterium sp.
GTTGTTCATCGAGTTCTTCTTTTGTGTCGAACGCATAGTATGCATGACCCGCATCAATGAGTTGCTTTGCATATTGCGCATAAACACCTTGTTCTTTTCTAACGCTTTGCTTGTATGGAGCACACGGACCATCACCAAAACCAACACCTTCATTCGGCTCAATGCCGCACCACTTCAACGCATCTATGATGTATTGTTCCGATCCAGGAACCAAACGATCCTGATCAGTATCTTCAATCCGCAGAATAAAATCGCCACCGTGTTTTTTTGCAAACAAGTAATTGTAAAGCGCTGTCCGCACGCCGCCCATGTGTAAAGGACCGGTTGGACTTGGCGCAAATCGTACGCGAACTTTTCTGTTTTCCATTAGGGTGCAAAGATAGTTATTCAGTACGCAGTGCGCAGTTAGATAGTCCCTAAAATATCTCAACTGCGCACTGTGTTCTGTGAACTGCGCACTATCTTTGCCCCATGCAACTTCTCTCCCCTTCCCGCTGGAAAGACTACGAACTTCTCGATTCCGGGAACTTTGAGAAACTCGAACGCTTCGGAAAATACATTACGATTCGTCCGGAACCACAGGCGGTTTGGGACCCTGTTTTGAAAACTGGAGAATGGGAAAAATTGGCGCATCTGAAGTTTGTTCCCAAAAGCAGTTCTGCTGGCGACTGGGTGAAGTTGAAACGCGAAGCTGTCGAGCGATGGAACATCAGCTACGCATTGCCGGGAGGAAAAGAAATTACATTTCGCCTCGGATTAACATCTTTCAAACACGTTGGTGTTTTTCCAGAGCAAGCGGTGAATTGGGATTTCATTTATTCTTCATTGAAGGAAATGAAAACCCCCAAGCCAAAGTTTCTGAATCTTTTCGCGTATACCGGAGGCGCAACACTCGCGGCTCGCGCAGCAGGTGCAGATGTTACACACGTTGATTCTATCAAGCAAGTTGTTACATGGGCAAACGAAAACATGCGGTTGTCGAATCTGGACAATATCCGCTGGATGGTCGACGACGCATTGAAGTTTGTTAAAAAGGAAGAGCGCCGTGGTAACAAATACAACGGAATTATTCTCGACCCACCTGCATTTGGTCACGGCCCCAACGGAGAAAAATGGAAACTCGAAGAGAATATCAATGAGATGGCAAAAGCTGTTGTAAACCTTCTTGACGAGAAAGAACATTTCCTTATTCTCAACGCATACTCGCTCGGTTTCTCAGCAATGATTCTTGAAAATCTTTTTCGAGATCGTAAGAAGAATTTAGAAACGGGCGAATTGTTTCTTAAAGCGAAACATGGAGGAGTACTTCCACTTGGAGTGTTTGGAAAAATAATAAGTGACGCAAAATGAAACGCAGCTTCTTTTTGATTTTTGCTTCTTCAGTCGTCCTTGCCACATCTTCATGCCAAAATGATGTTGACTCACAATCGGCATTGGATCAAAATGTAGATTCAAGTGAATATGAAATATTGAGTCTTGTGTTTGATCAGGCGCTCGGCTCAGATACGTTGGCTGTGCTAAGCAGGGTGCCCCCTCCTATGGATCAAGAACTTGATTCCGCCATTATCAACGAATATTATCGATACACCGATAGTTTGGTTGGTTCATTGGATTCAATTCCATTCAAGGTCTTGGTGGGGCGAGCAAAATCGAGACCGAACGAACTCCCGCGAATAGATATGTATTTGACACCCGCAATATTTTCCGAAAACTTTCTGGGTGCCGACACTTTGTTTATTCCGCTATTGTCTGAATTGTCAAAAACCAATGTCGCTGACACGGTGAACGTTTTGAAAATAAAATCAAAATACCGTTATGCTTTGATCAGCGAAATGGACTTAATGCAGGAAACTTATTCAACTTTCCGAGGCTATAAAATCCGCTTTTCTGCGATTGTCTATGATGATACTAAGTCTCGGGCATGTGTTTACACGGCGTTTCTTTGTGGAAGTTTGTGTGGTAGCGGAACAATCTATTTCTTGGAAAAGAGTAACGACCGCTGGAGGATAGTATCAGAACGCATGATGTGGATTTCATAGCATAGTTCGGGAACGCACCCTATGATGAATTCACTGCCGAAATCCAAACTTTGTGAACCTTCGGGTCTTTGTGTCTTCGTGGCAAAGAAAATTTCATCGTAGCTTAGGCTGTCACTTCAGTAAAACCGAAAATCGCCAATGGAAAATCGAAATAATGTCATCCGAGAAGGTGTCTTCAATCCCAAATTCAAAACGTACATTTTTTTCATTGTTTTGTTTTTCCTGTTCTCGAGTGTAATTGGAATTGTTTTGATTCCGTTTTGGGTGCTCGGTCTCGGCCAGTGGCTCAGCGGAAAATATTTCAAAACACTTCGTTGCACGCTCACGGAAAAACAACTTCTTTTCTCGAAGGGAATTTTCTTCCGCATTGAAAAAACAATTCCGCTCGAAAACATTCAGGATCTGTCTTTTTGGGGCGGACCGATTTTGCGATCGATGGGCCTCACATTTATTAAAGTAGAAACTGCCAGTGGCGGACAAGGCGCGCAGCACATGATGAGCATTCCGGCTGTTGAAAATGCAGAACAACTCAAAGGAATGATTCTCGATCAACGCGAGCATGTAATCCGTGAAAAACATTTGCTGTCTTCTGGCGGAAGCAACCCCGAAGACAACAATATCCTTAAAGAAATCCGCGACGAGCTTCGTGAGATCAAATTGGTTTTGAAAGAAAGCAGGAAATAGCCTTGTTTATGTTTACACCAAGAAATGCTTATTGGGCAAGCTGTGAGGTTCGCGACTCCGGAGGAGTCGAATATCCATAGAACGTAGTGGTATGGATCAAAAAATTCCTTGCTGCCGGCAGGCCTGTCCCGAGCTTGTCGAAGGGCGGTTTCTTTGGTAACCTGCAAAAAAATACCTAGTTTTTCGCTGTGAAAATGTTCCGACCCGCTCTACTTTTATTTGTTTTTCTTCCAGGACTTCTTTTTGGCCAATCGAAACTAGATTCCCTGAATTCAAAGTTGAGTGAGACAAGCGATGACACAGTGCGCCTCCGTCTCCTTTCTCTTGTAATTAAGGAAATGCCCAATGCCAAACTCGAAGAAATGAAGGAGTTGGCGAGCGATGGTGCGGCGCTTTCTGATTCACTTTCCAGAATCTATAATGTTTCTACGCCCGCCGGGCGTTCTGTACGAAAGCATGGATCTATCTGCTATAATACGCTTGCGTACTTCTTTTCAAACAGAGGAGATTTTGGACAGGCAATTTATTACCAGAAAATCGCCTTGTCAATGCGCGATTCGATTGTGAGGGCCGATCATCGTAATGTAGACGCAATCAAAAGTCTGGCACTTTCCTATAGTAATCTTGCCATTTACTCGCAGGGCATTAGCGATCATGTCAAAACGCAGTACTATGCCGAAATGTGTTTGTCAACATTTGATAGCGCCTTGGTTATTGCTCCCGATGACAAGAGATCAAAAGACGGAAAAGCAAAAGCGTTTATTCTATTGGGGAATTTGCACGATGCGCAGAAAGATTATGTGATGGCAAGTAAATACTTTGATCTTGCATTGACGATGTTTCAGGAAACGGGTAATGCTGTTGGTCGTGGAGGGGCACTGACGAGCCAGGGAAGATTGTTGCATAAGCACGGGCGTCACGCCGAGGCTCTTAATAAGTTTGCAGATGCAATTGAAATTTTTCTCAAGCAAGAAGATTTCATGAGCTTGACGATTGCTTATAACAACATGGGCGAAACCTATCTTGCATTGAAAGAGCCGGCGAATGCTCGCGAATGTTTTCAAAAATCACTGGAGATTGCCGAGCAAATAAAAAATCCCTCCCGCCAAGCCTTTGCAATGTTGCTTCTTGCAAGAGCAGATACTGCGGAAAACAAAAACTCTGACGCGCTTGTTCATTTGATTCAAGCGCGCGATCTAGCCGTGGAATCGACACAGAATTCAATCCTGGGCGACGTTTACCAACTGATGGCGCATGTTCTCTATCAAGTAGGTGAATACCGCGCGGCATACGACGCATTTCAAAGTTTTTCAAGCATTAGAGATTCGCTTTATGATCTGGAAAAAAGCAGACAGCTGAAAGATGCAATGACGAAGTTCGAAACCGAAAAAAAGGAACAAGAGAATGTTGCGCTTCAAAAAGATAACAAGTTGAAGCAGGCGGAAATCTCCACGCAAAGGGTTACCAGAAACTTCACGTTCGGGATTGCCATTCTTGTCCTTGTAGTTGCGAGCGTATTGTGGGTTGCGAACCGACAGAAGAAAAAAGCAAATGCTCAACTCACATTGCTTAACGAAGAAGTGAATCAGCAGAAACTTGTTGTTGAAAAGCAGAAAGAGGTTATTGAAGTCAGACAAAAAGAAACGACAGACTCTATTCAATACGCTAAAAAAATTCAAGGGGCATTGTTCGCGGCCAACGAAGTGTTGAAAGAGGGGCTTGGCGAACATCTGCTTTTTTTCCAACCAAAAGACATCGTATCAGGCGATTTTTATTGGGCAGTAAAAAAGGCCAATTATTTTTATCTGGCAGTTTGTGACAGCACGGGACATGGCGTGCCTGGGGCCTTTATGAGTTTGTTGAATATCTCATATATCAACGAAGCAATTAACGAAAAGGGAATCGAAGAGCCGGGAAAGATTTTTGACCACGTTCGCCATCGCCTCGAAGTGAATGTTTCGGGATCTAATCAAAAAGACGGCATGGATGGAATAATCATTCGACTTGATTCGTCAACTGGAGAAATGAAGTTCGCAACAGCATTCAATGCTCCGATTGTAGTTCGCGGTGGCGAGGTAATTCGGTTTACTCCTGACAAAATGCCTGTAGGCCCTGGCGTCAAAACTCAAAACTTTTCTACGGATTCTGTACAATTGAATACAGGAGACATTGTTTATCTTTTTACTGACGGTTTTGCTGATCAGTTTGGAGGAGAAAAAGGCAAGAAATTCAAGTATAAACAATTGGAAGAATTATTAGTACGCACTTCAGCCGCCAACGTAAGTGAACAGCAAGCATCCATTGAAAAAACGTTTAGCAATTGGAAAGGAATCCTTGAACAGGTAGATGACGTGCTCCTTGTCGGATTCCGAATCGCCTAGCGAACTGTTTTCGCGCAAATGAACTTTGGTAACACGAAAAAAAATACCTAGTTTTTCACTGTGAATAATCTCCTGCGAGCTTTTCTCTTTTCTCTGATCGTTCCTTGTACTCTTGGAGCGCAGTCCGCAAATAAAGCAGATTCGTTGATCGCAGAACTGAACTATGCCACCAATGATTCGGTTAAAGCTGTCCTGTGCAGAAAAATTTTCTCTGAATTCATTCTTTCCAATATGGATAGCGCGGAAATTTTTGCAAAGCAGGAATTGGAGCTCGCGCGTAAAATTGCAAGTAAACGCCTCGAGGGAGACGCTAACGAAGACATGGCCAGAATTGCATGGCAAAGAAATGATCTTGCAACTGCATTAAATTTTCTTCAAAGCACATTGGAAATACGCGAGAAAGACAAAGACAAAAAAGGAATCGCGAATTGTGAAAACAATATTGGAATCATTTATTGGAATCTGAAAAATTCGGAAGAGGCGCTCGAACATTACAAGCGCGCGATGATAATGCGAGTCGAATTGAACGACTCTTCAGGAATAGCCTCTTCATATGGGAACATTGGTCTTGTGTATCGGGAAATGGGCAAACTGGATAGCGCGGACGCGTACTATCGGAAGTGTATGATGTTGCGTGAAAAATTGGGTAATCCAATGTATCTCACAATCGCTTACAACAACATGGCTGCAATGTTTCTCGCGTATGAGAAAGCAGATTCTGCAATTGCGTATCTTGAAAAAAGTGCGCCGCTGTACAGACAAACAAACGATATGTATGGTTATGCGGGATGTCTGAACAATCTCGGAACTGCATATCGGATGCAGGGACGATTTGATGAAGCAAAGACAGCTCAACTCGAAGGCGTACAAGTCAGCATTGCGCAAGACAATAAAGACGTTTTGAAAAACTGTTATGGTGAATTATCTACCATCGCCGCCACGCAAGGCCAATACAAAGAGGCGTATGACTACTTCTTAAAAAAAGACTCGCTGAAGGATATCATTTTCAATGAAGACATGTCCAAACAAGTTACAGAACTTGGAGAGAAATATCAATCAGAAAAAAAGCAGCGCGAAAATGATCAGCTCAAAGCAGACGCCGCACAGAATGCAATCGTGAAGAATTTTCTTTTTGCACTTGTTGCGCTCGGAATAATTGTGGCAGGATCGCTCTTCTACGCGTATCGCAACAAACGAAAATCAAATCAGCAGCTTGCTATTCAGAATGCGCAGATCGAAGCGCAGAAGCAGGAAATTACCGACAGCATTAATTATGCACAGCGCATTCAACAAGCAATTCTTCCCCCTGCAGAAGCGCTGAGAAAACATTTCCCCGACTCATTCGTTTTTTATCTTCCAAAGGCAATCGTCAGCGGAGATTTTTGGTGGACGCACGAGAAAGACGAATTTGTTTTTCTAGCAGTTGCAGATTGTACGGGCCATGGAGTCCCCGGCGCATTCATGAGCATGCTCGGAATGGAAATGCTCAATGATATCATGCGGGAAACAAATGACCCTTCTGAAATTCTCTCTCAACTCAGCATGGGCGTGAAAAGATCTTTGCGACAGGATTCAGCCGACACGCAAAGTCGCGATGGTATGGATATTTGCCTTTTGCGTTTCAACAAGCGGAGCAATGAACTTGTATACGCCGGAGCAAATCGCCCTTTGTGGTTAAGAAGATCTGATGGCGCACTCAATGAATTTTCTCCAACCAAGTCGCCAATCGGAGGATCTGCAGAAGATGCTCAACATTATGCTTCACACCTGATTCCAATTTCTTCCGGAGATTTGGTATACATGTTCACCGATGGTTACGCAGATCAGTTCGGTGGCGACAAAGGGAAAAAATTGAAAACATCCGGGCTGCGGGTGTTGTTGGAAAAGCAATCGATTCTTCCTTCGGCGATTCAGGAAAAAGAACTCTCAGGATATTTTCATCGCTGGCGCGGGTCGCTTGAACAGGTGGATGATGTTTTGATTATCGGCATTCGAATTTAATCTGTAACCGTGAAAAACTTTATCTCGAGACGATTATTAGCGCTGGGCGTTTTGTTACTGCCACTTGGAGAATTGGCCAGCCAAAGTCCCAATGCTATTGATTCGATTCAGCGAAAAATTAATGTAGAGAAAGTCGATTCGGTCAAAGTCTTCTTGTATTATTCTTTGGCAGTGGAGTACGGAATCAACGACACAATAATGTCCAGGAAATATTTTGATCAAGGCCGCGCACTCGCCGTTAAGATCGGTTGGCCCCGAGGCGAAGCGGCTTATTATGTCAGAAGAGGAATTCTTCAAGAGGACAGAGGCAGATTTGCTGACGCGCGTACGATGTATGATTCTGCACATGCAATTTATTCGGTCAACAACATGACGCAGCGCTATTATTCGCTTTGTATAAACGTTGGCAATACATACTACATTCAAGGGCTTTACGATAAAGCATTGCCGTGGTTCATCAAGGCGTCAGAAGGTGCGCTTACAGTCAAAGACACAAACACGGCCTCGCAGGGCTACATGAACATTGGAAATATTTATTTCGACCAGAAAAAACTGGAACAGGCAAAAGAGTATTACAACAAAGCAATTCCTCTAGCGCAAAAATCAAATAGCCTTGCTACACTGGGAAGTCTGTGGAATAACTTGGGCGCGATTGAGTTTGAACGAAAAAATTATTCCGAAGCCCTGGAGTACTTTCAAAAAGGACTTGAGGTTAGAACAATTCTTGAGCCTTTTGAATCTGGACGCGCAGGAAGTTATTCGAACTTGGCAGAATGCTATTTTAAATTGGGAGAAGTAGACAAGGCAATGAATTACTATCAATTGGCGCAGCGTGGATTTGATAGTATCAATGATGTTGCCGCCTCAGCCAGTAATAGCGTGAGCATGGGCTATGCTTTTTTCGTTATTGGAAAAAAACAAGAAGGGATTATGAAAATGAAAGCCGGATTAGCAATGGCTGAGGAAATTGGCGATTTGCCAACAATGTACATGGCATGTGAAAGGTTGGCAGAGGTCTACAAAACGGAAAACGATTATGTTAATGCGCATTTCTATCTTGAACGCTTTACGCAACTGAAGGACTCAATTCACGCGTCACAGTCTTCCGAAATTCTGCTTGAAATGCAGACCAGATATGATACTGATCAGAAGGAAAAAGAGAATGAATTGTTAAGACAAGAAGCTTCTTTGAAAGCAGCGGAAGAATCTGCGTTTAGAAAATCCATCTTCGGAATTGTGATAATATTGATCATCGCTGCGGCAGGATTAACATTAACCATTGTATTCAAACAACGCTCCAACAGAATTCTCGCTGCAAAAAATGCGCTAATCGAAGAACAGAAAAAGGAAATTACTGACAGCATTAATTATGCGCGAAGAATTCAGCAGGCAATTTTGCCTCCGGTAGAGGAGTTAAAAAAACACTTCCCGGACTCTTTCGTTTTCTATTTGCCAAAAGCAATTGTGAGCGGAGATTTTTGGTGGATGCTCGAAAAAGAAAATTTGATTTTCGTCGCTGTTGCAGATTGTACAGGACATGGTGTGCCTGGCGCTTTCATGAGCATGCTCGGAATGGAAATGCTTAATGACATTTCACGTGAAACAAATGACCCTTCAACAATTCTCGCGAAACTTAGCGACGGAATCAAACGTTCGCTGAGACAAAGTTCCGGAGAAACTCAAACAACTGACGGAATGGATATTTGCTTGTGTTGTTTTGACAAGAAAAAACGAGAAATTATTTATGCGGGCGCGAATCGGCCATTGTGGATTCGTTCGCTCAGCGGAAAACTCAACGAATATCATCCAACAAAAGCTCCGATTGGAGGCTCGGCCGAAGATCACCAAGTTTATGTTTCTTCAACAATCAAACTCGAAGTTGGCGAACAGGTCTATTTGTTCACAGATGGAATGGCAGATCAATTCGGAGGCGACAAAGGAAAGAAATTGAAAACATCCGGACTTCGCGCTTTGCTGGAATCAACATCTGCGAATGACGCGCAAACACAAGAAGCAGAATTGAAAACCTTCTTCGAAAAATGGCAAGGCTCACTTGAACAGGTCGATGATGTTTTGATCGTAGGAATCCGCACCTGATTACTGCGCACTTTCTTCTTACTGCGCACTGATGTTCTTACTGCGCACTTCCTCAAGATCCCCTCCTATTCCTCTTCTTAAACTTCTTCGACTCTTTGTTCTTTCCGAAGTCGTGAGTACCAGCGATAAATTTCTTGTTGTTCTTCTGTACTTTCTTGCACTGACTTTGACAACTTGTTAATGCAAGAGAAAAGGTGAAAAGTCCGGCGAGAAGTAATAGACGCATTGAAAGGGCTTGTTTTGTATTTCAACGCAAAGAAAAGCGAAAAAGTGTTCCGCCCCGCTACTACTTTTCAACGAAACCGCCCAAGCCGCGTTACAACAATATTTCGAGTCGAAGTTGATTTGTCAGACCGAGTGGAGTCGAGGGGGGCACATTCTGCGTGTGCTTTGCGCCCATTAGCCCATTAGCCCATTAACCCATTAGCATATTAGCATATTAACACATTAGCCCATTAACATATTGCGCGTGTGGAATGTGAGCTGGTATCGCATCTTTTAACAAACTATTCCAATGAAAACGCGTATCAATCACTTGGGGTAAGCGTTATTTAGTGGTAAATTTGCTAGAGACACAATGGAGAATAACGGAGCGTACGGAACATTAATTACCAAACTTGACGAGTTCATTCGCAAGTACTACAAGAATCAGCTTATCCGCGGGTTGTTGTACGCGGTTGCAATTGTGGTTACCGGCTATCTTGCAATTTCTCTTCTTGAATATTTCGCGCACTTTCAATCCGCGATTAGAACAATTCTTTTCTGGTCATTCATTGCAGCCACCGGATACGTTATTGCAAGATTCATTGCACTTCCGCTTTTTCGAGTGAACCGAATTGGGAAAGTTATTTCCCACGAAGAAGCCGCCTCCATCATTGGTGTTCACTTTGGAAATGTTCAGGATAAACTGCTCAACGTTCTTCAGCTCCAGAAGTCAGGATCGGGAACTGGCGCAAGCGCAGCGCTTGTTGAAGCTAGCATCAATCAGAAAATCAAAGAGCTTCGCCCTGTTCCGTTTACTTCCGCTATTGATCTGAAACAAAATCGTCGCTATGTGAAATGGGCATTGCTCCCGCTTCTCGCAATCGCAATTATCATTTTTACGAATGCGAGTTTGCTTACCGAAAGCACGAATCGACTTGTCAACCACTCCGACTATTTCGAAGAACAGGCGCCGTTTAGTTTTAACATTCAATCGAAGCTCGACGCTGTTGAAAACGAGGACTTTACGCTGGACTTGAAGCTAACTGGTCAGGAAATTCCCGGAACAGTAATTCTTCTTGTCGATGGGAATGAATACCCAATGAACAAAGAGAATGTCATCAATTTCTCTTACGTGTTTCGTAATGTCCAGAAAGAAAAGTCATTCCGCTTTTCTGCAGACGGTTTCACTTCCCAAGAATATATTCTCAATGTTCTTCCGAATCCAATCGTGCTCAATTTCGATGCAGAACTAAAATATCCTGCATATACAGGGAAGAAAAATGAAACCGTTCGCAACACCGGCGATCTCGTTGTTCCTGCAGGAACAGTGATCAATTGGAAGTTCTCTACTCGCTCAACGAAAGAACTGTCTATGCGCTTCGCCGATTCGCTTTACAATTTGCGACAGGATGGAGACGATCGCTTCTCATTCACGAAAAAACTTCTTGAGAGCGAAAAGTATTCGCTTCATACTGCGAATGAATTCCTGAAAGGAAAAGACTCAATCGATTACACAATCAGTGTCACCCCCGACTTGTATCCTGCGATAAGTGTTGAAGAACGAAAAGATTCTGTTTCGCAACTGAAACTTTATTTCACTGGAGAAGTTCGCGATGATTACGGATTTACGCGTATGCAATTCACGTTCCGGCCGCTGAACAAAAAAGATTCACTCGGAAATGAAATTGATCCTCAAACGCAATTCGTTACAGTTCCGGTTCGCGCAAATCTTGTTCGTGATCAGTTTTATTACTACTGGGACCTTTCGCAAATTGGAGTTCAAAGCGGAGACGAAATCGAATATTATTTCGAAGTGTGGGACAACGATGCAGTTCATGGCGCGAAGTCAACGCGATCACAACGCATGGTGTACAAAGCGCCGTCTCAACAGGATCTCGCCAACATGAACGATTCTGCTAATGCAGAGATCGAAAAGGAATTAGAAGCAGCTCTCGAAGAATCAAAAGAGTTGCAAAAAGACATCGACGAATTGCGCCAGAAAGTTCTTGAGAAGAAGAATCTTTCCTGGGAAGAGAAGAACAAGCTTGATGCTCTGAAAATGCGTCAGGCCGCCTTGCAGCAACGAATTGACATGCTGAAACAGAAGAATGCGCAGAACATTCAGCAGCAACAGGAGTTCCAGCAGAACGATCCACAGGTTCAGGAAGATCAGGAAGAAATGAACAAACTATTCGATCAGCTTTCGACTGAAGACCTGAAGAAAATGTTGAAACAGCTCGAAGAACTTCAGAAGAATCCGCAGAAAGACAAAACGCAGAAGACACTTGAAGAAATGAAGCAGGACAACAAGAACACCGAGAAGGATCTTGATCGTACGCTGAATCTCTTCCGTGAATTACAGTTCCGCGCAAAACTGGATGAAGCAATTAAACAGCTGGACACCTTGCAAAAACAACAGGACTCACTTTCCAAATTGTCAGAAGATAAAAACCTGAACAAGCAGGAAAAACAAGACATCAAGAATCAACAGGACAGCCTCAACAAACAATTTGATCAATTGAGAAATCAATTGGACAAGATCGATTCCATCAATCAAAAACTTGAATCGCCACACGAACTTCCGAATACTGATCTCGAAGAGATGCAGATTCAAAAAGAACAGCGCGACGCCAGTCAGGAAATGGAAAAAGGCGACAGTAAGAAAGGTGGTGAGTCACAGAAAAATGCCTCTGAGCAAATGGAATCGCTTTCGAAAAGTCTGAAAGAATCACAAGCGAATCTTGACAAGGAAGAGAATGCGGAAGACATGCAAACCATTCGCACATTGCTTGACAATCTTATTCAGCTTTCCTTTGATCAGGAAACACTCATGATGAAGGTGCGTACAACCGCAACCAACGATCCACAGTATCCTACCCTCGCGCGCGAACAAAATCGCTTACGTGATGATGCACGGATGATTGAAGATTCGCTTCTCGCTCTTAGCAAACGAAATCCGCAAATTTCTCCGTTGGTGAATAAGGAAATCACCAACATCAATTTCAATATGGATCGCTCCATTCGCGGATTAGCAGAACGCCAGCCCGGCGAAGCGCAAAATGGCCAACAGCGCGCAATGACTTCCATTAACACACTTGCACTACTTCTCAATGAGTCGTTGGAGAATATGATGATGCAAATGAATCAAGCCAACAAAGGAGAACCAAAAGATTGCAAGGGCGGCAAGTGCAAAAAGCCTGGAAGTGGAAAGCCTGGACAGTCGGGAAAGAACAAACCCGGAATGAAAGGCATTCGTCAGCAGCAGCAAGGTCTGAATCAGCGTATGCAGGACGCTCAGAAGAAAGGTCAGAACGGACAAGGCGGAGCAACTGCTGAAGAACTCGCGAAGATGGCTGCTGAGCAGGAACAAATTCGTCGCATGATGCAGGAGTCGATGAAAGACACAGAGAACAATGGAGGCGGAACTCCTGGCGGAGACGTTGCCGAGAAGATGGAAGAAACTGAAACCGATCTTGTGAACAAGAACATTACTGCTGAAACAATCAAGCGCCAGCAAGAGATTCTCGACAAGATGCTGGAGTTCGAAAAAGCCGAACAGCAACGCGAGCAGGACGAGCAGCGTCAAGCCAATGAAGCAAAAAATTACGAATTAAGTAACCCTGACGGATTTTCTGAGTATAACAGACAGAAACAGCAGGAAGCTGAACTGCTGCGAACAGTCCCCCCGGCACTAACGCCGTACTATAAGAATAAGGTTAATCTATATTTCAGCGGTGTGGAGTAACATGACCCTAACGCAAGAAATGATCAGGGAGCAGAAAATATCCTTTCCATCTACTTCCGGTAATATCGTCATCGTAGAAAAGTTGATCAACGACATCTGTTCTTCTTACGAAGTTTCAGAAGATTATTATGGCAACATTCTCGTTGCTGTAACAGAAGCCGTGAACAACGCTATTCAACATGGCAATAAGCTGGATCCGTCAAAGATTGTAGATGTAGAATTTAAGGCTGGCGATAAAGACATATCTTTTCTGGTACACGACCAGGGAGAAGGATTTGACTTCTCTACCCTGCCCGATCCTACCAATCCGGAGAATATTGAAAAGCCAAGCGGCCGCGGAGTTTTCTTGATGCGCCATCTTGCCGACAAAGTAGAGTTCTCAGATTCTGGACGCACAGTTCATCTCAACTTCAGCATTTCTCAAAACTAGTATGCCCCGTTCCGGCGAAGCCATTCACTTTTTCAAGGACGGAGTTAAGTTCAGTTTGCCACAACAAGCAAGTGTGCGATTGTGGTTAACTCGAGTTGCTACTTCGAAGAAAAAGAAAATCTCCAATCTGAATTACATTTTCGTTTCAGATGCAGTTTTATTCAAAATGAATAAACAGTTTCTGGCGCACGAAACATTAACGGACATCATCACTTTTCCAGGCGAAACTTCCGGCTCCAAGATTTCGGGCGAAATTTACGTAAGCATAGATCGTGTTAAAGACAAC
Source organism: uncultured Chryseobacterium sp. (assembly GCA_964495745.1). Classification (GTDB taxonomy): domain Bacteria; phylum Bacteroidota; class Bacteroidia; order Palsa-965; family Palsa-965. Next base: position 13,868 of record CAZBYM010000002.1, read on the forward strand.
GCCAAAGTGTTCAAGCAATCGTTCAGAACAGAACTGGCCAGAGTTATGGCACACGGTTTGTTGCATTTGTGCGGCTTCAATGACAAATCTGTTAAGCAACAGAAGGAGATGCGGAGCCAAGAAGAAAAAGCACTAGATTTACGTACTCGATAAAACCATGAAAACACTAGCTACTCTACTCCTCTCGGTTTGTTTAACTGTGGCTTACGCTCAGTCGGGAACACCCGCGAAAACAACACCAACAACTACTGTCACTCCAACCGCTCCGGTTCTTTCCGACAAAGCAAAATCTTTGTGTAAAGAGTGGAAGCTGATTCGTGTCGAGTCATTCGACCTTGTTACAGCTCCTACAGAATTACAGAAGGGCGATATTTTCAACCTCATGGAAAATGGCCGCTACCGTCTGATCTATGACGGAGTTGCTGAAGGTGGAACTTGGACAATCGACAAAGCGAATGTTTGGATCACGATGACTTCAGATGCTGGCGTTGTCAAGAAATACCAGATTCAAGCGCAGTCAGATACTGAGCTGAAGATTTTCTTTCGCGACGCTGATGGCGCACACAACATTTTAATTTACGGACCTTCGACAAAAGCGAAGTAATTCCCATTAGAATTCATGCCGCCTTTTGGGAAATCCAGAAGGCGGCTTTTTCTTGTTCCACGTGGAACTGGCGGCGTTCGATGCCATCACCGACTTGCCCACGACTGATTACTGACTACCGATTTCTGACTACCGACTACTGCCCTCATTTCCCTACATTTGCACCCCAATGTCAGTATTAGAGGATTATGATGTAATTGTTGTTGGCGCAGGTCACGCTGGTTGTGAAGCTGCCGCTGCCGCTGCGAATTTGGGTTCCAGAACCTTGCTTGTTACAATGAACATGCAAACGATTGCACAAATGAGTTGCAATCCAGCAATGGGTGGTGTGGCCAAGGGACAGATTGTGCGGGAGATTGATGCCTTAGGCGGATATTCGGGAATTGTAACAGACAAAACTGCTATTCAATTCAGAATGTTGAACCGCTCGAAAGGGCCTGCCATGTGGAGCCCGAGAGCTCAATCAGACCGTTGGCTTTTTGCTCAGGAGTGGCGATTGATGTTGGAGCGGACTCCAAATCTTGACTTTTGGCAGGACATGGTTTCGGAACTCATTGTTGTAGACAATCGTGTGTGCGGAGTAGTTACGGGAATGGGCTTGCATGTAAAGGCAAAGTCGGTCATCCTTACGAACGGAACTTTTCTCAATGGTAAAATTCATATAGGCGAAAAGAATTTTGGTGGCGGACGGACGGGAGAAAAGGCCGCAACTGGTCTTACCGAACAGCTAGTAGCGATGGGTTTTGTCAGCGGAAGGATGAAAACAGGAACTCCGCCTAGGGTTGATGGTCGTTCGCTTGATTATTCCAAAATGGAAGAGCAAGCGGGTGACGAATCTCCTGAAAAATTTAGCTATTCAGCAACTACTAATTCACTTAAGGAACAACGATCGTGTTATATTACTTACACCAATAATGAAGTTCACGATATCTTGAAGACTGGTTTTGAAAAGTCTCCAATGTACGCTGGACGTATTGAGGGCCTTGGGCCGAGATATTGTCCTTCTATTGAAGATAAGATCACCCGTTTTGCGGAGCGCACGAGGCACCAGATTTTTGTTGAGCCCGAAGGTTGGGACACAATTGAAGTGTATGTAAACGGCTTCTCAACTTCATTGCCGGAGGAAGTGCAGATTGCCGCTTTGAGGAAAATACCGGGCTTTGAGAATGTGAAAATGTTCCGTCCTGGCTACGCGATAGAGTATGATTATTTCCCGCCCACACAGCTGGATTTGACGTTGCAAACGAAATTGGTACACGGTCTTTATTTCGCTGGGCAAATAAATGGAACGACTGGTTACGAAGAAGCAGCTTGTCAGGGCTTAATGGCAGGAATCAATGCCCATCTTTTGATTAATGGTAAAGAGCCGTTTATTCTCACTCGTTCTGACGCGTATATCGGTGTTTTGATTGATGACCTTATTACCAAGGGAACAGAAGAGCCTTACAGGATGTTCACGTCTAGAGCAGAGTATAGAATTCTGCTAAGACAGGACAATGCCGATGTTCGCTTGACGCCTCTTGGCTATGCTTTGGGATTGGCTAGCGAGACCAGAATGCAACGGGTTAACGAGAAAATTAAGAACGCCAACTCCATTATCAAGTTCCTCCGGGAACAAGCTGTAAGTCAGGAGGAGGCTAACACTTTTCTCACATCAATAGAGTCCAGCCCGATCACCCAGAAAGTGAAACTGACATCGCTGCTAGGCAGACCGGGAGTAACAATCTGGGATCTTGTGAAGTTCAGTGTTCCGGCTCGTGATTTTCTTTCTGCTTATGGCAAAGAAGATATTGAACAAGCCGAAATTAAAGTGAAGTACGAAGGCTACATTCAGCGCGAAAGCGAATTGGCCGATAAGATGTTGAGACTCGATTATGTGACTATCGAGGACGACATGAATTACAACCAGCTGGCTTCGCTGTCCAAAGAGGCTAAAGAAAAGCTCACGAAGCTTCGTCCACGTTCACTGGGACAAGCATCTCGTATTAGCGGAATATCACCAGCCGATATTTCTGTGCTCATGATTTACATGGGCCGCTAGCATATCCATATTATTGTATTGTGATTCCAAGCCGGCCTCTGCGCCGGCTATTTTTTGCCTAAAAAGGCGATGCGGGCAAAATATTTTCTTTGACTGCAATAATTATAAATATTGATTTAAGAAATAAGATTAAAATATGAATATCAATGGATTATATATTTATTATCAATATTTTTGATTCGATATTTATTCACTAATGGTGTTCCACGTGAAACATGTTAATAATGTGAACAATATTGTGCAAAATTATTGGCTTTGTTTATACACAACAATCATAATATCAGTATATTTATGATCGGATTAATATTATTATTATGGAATTCAAACTAATTGATCAACAAAACTGCCCAATCTGCCTTTCTGGGCAAAAAAAGCTGTTTTTGTCGTGTGTCGACTATACAGTGAGTCAGAAAACGTTCGAATTGCAGGAGTGCGCTGGATGTGGATTTGTTTTCACCTCGCCAAGGCCACAGAATTCAGATCTAGGCGCGTTTTATGAGTCTGATGAATACATTTCACATTCCAACACCAAAAAAGGTTTAATAAGCCGGCTGTATCAGTCTGTGCGCAATCGCACGCTTAAGCAAAAGCTTCAAATCATCAATTCCAGGCAAGCGCACGGAAGTCTTCTTGACATTGGCTGTGGAACAGGGGAGTTCCTGAACGTCGTGCAGCAGAACGGTTGGAAGGTTCGCGGAATTGAGCCTGGCGACAAGGCACGTCAAGCAGCCGAAGAGAATTATAAACTTGATGTCCGCCCAGAAGAAGCCTTGAAACAAATTGCGACGGAATCGATGGACGTGATTACCATGTGGCACGTTCTCGAACACGTTCCCGATCTCAAAGGCAGACTTGAAGAGCTCAACAGCATTTTGAAAAAAGACGGGCTGCTTATCGTGGCCGTTCCAAACCGGAACTCACATGATGCTGCACACTATGGAAAATTCTGGGCCGCGTATGATGTGCCTCGCCATCTCTGGCATTTTCGTCCACAGGATATTCGTACGCTTTTTGGCAATCACGGATTCGAAGTCAAGGAAGTTCTCCCAATGAAATTCGATAGCTATTATGTCTCAATGCTGAGCGAAAAATATTCAACCGGAGCAATCAGATATTTTGGCGCTTTTCGTCGTGGCTGGATATCGAATTCCAAGGCGGCGAATGAGGCTTGGTCAAGTCAGATTTACATAATTCGCAAAAAATAATCACCCTTCGGCTCCGCTCAGGATGACAAGTGCGGTTGAGAAGCATTGTCAGACCGAGCGGAGTCGAGGGAGACCAAATAAAATCTAAGTGTGCTTTATGGGGCGGCTGAGTTGAAGTTTCTTTCTTTGTCATGGTAAACAAGAAGAACGCAACTGCCGCCCCACTTTTTTACCCTTAACAAAACACGCAATGGCGACCAACGAAAACGAATTATCCTGGATTCTCAATCACCTAGGCGAGGACCGCGAAAATTATTACAACGCGGTCAACGCACCAATCATTCTCTCATCCAATTTTTGCTTTGAATCGGTTAGCGACATGAGAACCAAGCTCGAAAAGGAGCTGGAAACCCCATTTTATACGCGCGGTTATAATCCTACAGTTGCGATTCTAAGAAAAAAAATTGCCGCTCTCGAAAAGACAGAAGACGCGTTAGTTTTTGCAAGTGGCTCGGCGGCAATTGCCGCAGCCGTGATGTCTGTTGTTAAATCTGGCGATCACGTGGTTTGCGTGCAGAAACCGTACAGTTGGACGAACACTTTGATTTCAAGTTATCTCGCGAAATACGGGGTAGAATCTACTTTTGTTGACGGGCGCGACGAGCAAGAAATTTTCAACGCGGTGAAGCAGAATACAAAGTTGATCTATCTGGAAAGCCCAAATTCACTGACTTTTGAACTGCAAAACATAAGCGCGGTTACTAAATATGCCAAATCGAAGAATATCACGACAATTATTGACAACAGTTATTGCTCGCCACTCAACCAATCGCCGGCAACTATGGGGGTTGACATTGTTGTTCACTCAGCTACCAAATATCTTAACGGACATAGCGATGTAGTTGCTGGAGTTGTTGCGTCTTCCAAAGAGCGTATTGCGAAAATGATGCTGGAAGAATACATGACAATTGGCTCGATCATCACGGCGCATGATGCTTGGCTCATGATTCGTGGGTTGCGCACATTGGAATTGCGCGTGAATCGATCTTCCTCTTCCGGACAAAATATTGCGGAATGGCTCGAACAACAACCACAAGTTGAACGCGTGATTTATCCAACATTGAAAAGCAATCCACAATACGATCTGGCCAAAAAGCAAATGAAGCAGGGTGGAGGATTGCTCTCGGTAATTCTGAAAGCGAAAGACATTGCAGCAATGGAAAAGTTCTGCGACTCACTCAAGTATTTTTTAATTGCAACAAGTTGGGGCGGACACGAATCGCTGGTGCTTCCAATTTGTGCGCTGAAAGCTTCAACCAGTTTGACAAGTCAATTACCTTGGAATATGGTGCGACTTTATATTGGATTGGAAGATCCGGAGTTGTTGAAGGAAGATTTAGCGAAATCGTTGGAGCTAATTTCCTGAAATCACCAAGGGAATTCTGCGGATTTCATTTTCGCTTTGGACAAGAATGAAATATATTCCAGTAGCCATGGCCGAGAGGTCAATGTTCCAGGGTTCGGTCGAATTCCACTCCTTCCGCGTTGCAGTGAAAACCATTCGTCCCGTAGCATCAACAACGTTTATTGAAATTTCGGAATATAGAAAGCCGATCCCGCTAAGATGAAAAACGCCATTAGAGGGATTAGGCGCAATGAGAATTGTAGCCAATGAATATTCGGAAACGTTGCTTTCCGTGGTATCCGGCAGGGGCGCTGAAGCTGTTTGAAATCCATCAGCCATTGCGGAAAGCGTTTGTTCAATTTCTGTATACAACACTACGATGTTTCTTTTTGGTGGATCCCAAACATTAAAATATGATCCGTAAACACCGGCTCGGTTGAAAATGTAGTATGCATTGCAACATCCGAGCGAAACAGTATCCACTCCAAACGAAGCATCGGATGCGCAATCCTGCGAGAAGTGCATCTGTGGCATTAATGGGCTTGCTCCCCACATTGAATAGAATGCGTGAAGAATGCTGCCTTGTTGCATAATGATTGTGTCGATATTCCACGCGCTCGCCCAAGTATCACTTGTTTGGATCCTAGGATCATTTGTCTCAATTCGGAAATATAAATTTACACCCCAGGCTCCTGCGCAAAGCGAAGTCGAACAACTGAAGAAAATCAAAGCAAATAAAAAGCATCGAACGGTGTGCACGTGTTGGTAACGCAGAAACATGCAACTTATTGCGGAGCTGATTGACAAGATTTAGATGGATTCACTTTCGTGCGAAATGAAAAATGAAGGATTTTTCATTTTCCTTCATTTCGCATGATTTGGAATTGCTTTGATCACCAAGTGACCCCCGAGGGATTAGATATCCGCTCCTAATCCGTGCAGTGGATCAAAACGATTCCGCTGCTTCGCATCGCGCCCGTTCAGCTCGGACAAAAAAGAAAAGAGAAAGACTTTTCTTTTTGCCCTTCACTTCACGTGCTTTTCAATCGTTTTGATCATCAAGTGACCCCGGAGGGACTCGAACCCCCAACCAACAGTACCGGAAACTGTCATTCTATCCAATTGAACTACGGAGCCAATATTTGCGTAATTTCATTGACGCGCCGCAAAGATACGAAGTCAAGAAGAGAAATAGGCTTCGCAACACAATAAACAGCCCGTTTCAGAGTTATTAACCCGCACATTAGTTAAATTTGTAACCTATGAAAACACGGAATTCCCTTGCGATAATTGTGCTGTGTTTATTAATGAATGTTTCACTTTTTGCCATACCAATTGGCACGTGGAGTGTTCACCTTCCCTATTATCAATGCAAATCGCTCACGGGCAATTCGACACACGTGTGGGCGTCAACAGACAACAGTTTGTTCCGACTTAACAAGTCAGATTTTAGCACGGAACGCATTACAAAAATTGAAGGCTTATCAGATCTCACAATTGGAACTGTAGCATATAATCCTGCGAACGGAGTTTTGGTTGTAGGATATCAAAACGGGAATCTGGATCTAATCAAAGGAAACAAAGTGATCAATTTGCCGGACATCAAACGTTCCCAAATTGTTGCTGATAAATCGATCAATGAAATATTTTTTATTGGTTCGCTTGCTTATCTCTCCACTGGATTCGGAATTATTGTAGTTGACACCGATCGTAATGAAATCAAGGACACGTATCTCATTGGTCCGAATGGAGGATACCTCGGTGTTCATGATATTACTTCTGATGGCGTCTCAATTTACGCCGCAACTTCAACTGGAATTTATACCGCCAACCTCAACAATCCGTTTTTGGCAAATTATACCTCGTGGACCCAATTCTCAGGAATACCCGTAGGAATTTATAATTGTATTGCGCTTATCGGATCAAAAATGGTAGTGAATCTATCGCGCTATCAAATGAGTCAGGGATTCAATCTTGATGAGGTTTACTATTTTGATTTTTCAACTTCTACTTGGGATACTTTGCCGGGCTGGTATGGCGGGCATTCAGTAAAGAAATTCTCCGTGCTGAATGATCGTTTGTGGATTGCAGATTGGTTCGGACTTGTACAATTTGATACTAACCTTACAGATCTAGGTCCTTGGTATACGATGGGGAATAATGTTTTCCTTTTTCCCAACGACCTACTTCCAGACACAGACGGAAGCATTTGGTATGCGGACGATTTTGTAGGTCTTGTGCGCATGACAGCGCCGTATTTGGGAACGGTTTATCGGCCGAATGGACCTGTGAGCACCAGCGCCGCGCTTATGGATTTTGAAAATGGACGGCTGTGTGTAGTGCCCGGTGGCCACAATGACGCCTGGGGAAATATTTACAACGACGAAGGAATCTCCTTTTATCAGAATTCGTATTGGGAAGTGATAAAAAAATCAACAGTCCCTGCTATAGACACTTTGATAGATATTAATTTCTGCAAAATCGACCCTGCAGATAATACACATGTATGGCTCGGTTCATGGGGAAAAGGTTTGGTCGAGGTGCGGAACAATGCTGTTGTAAATGTGATAAACCAATACAACTCAATTCTCGAATCAAAAGTGGAGTACCCCTGGTGCGGAATTGGTGGAATTGACTACGACAAAGATGGAAATCTCTGGATGGTGAATTCACATACAATGAAGTGCCTCAAAGTGAGAAAGGCCGACAACTCCTGGGCGGAATTCGACTTTCAAGGACTCATTGTTACAGGTACTACTGTGGGCAACATGATGATTACTGAAAATGGCCAGAAGTGGATTATTCTTCCAGGCAATGGTGGTGGATTTATTGTGTTTGATGATAACGGCACCATTGATAATACTGCTGACGACAAGAAAAAGAAAGTAGGTTTTTCCGCTGGAATAGGCGCGCTTCCCGGAACAGAAGCACTGTGCATGGTTGAAGATAAAGACAACGAAGTTTGGGTTGGAACCGACAAGGGAATAGCCGTTTTCTACTGTGCGGAAACTATTTTTTCTACTGCAGGATGTGATGCTCAACAAATATTAATTCAGCAGGGAGAATACACGCAGATCCTGATGGAAAGTCAAGTCGTAACGTCAATCGCGGTTGATGGAGCAAACAGGAAATGGATTGGAACAGAAAGCGGTGGAGTATTTCTTATGTCGGAAGACGGAACAGAAGAAATTTTGCACTTTACTGCGGCGAATAGTCCGTTGCTTCACGATAATGTAACCGGGATTACGATTGATCCGATTACAGGAGAGGTTTTCTTTGCAACAGGAAAAGGAATTGTTTCCTATCGCAGTGATGCTGTTGAAGGTGACGATGTAATGGGTGATGTGTACGCATATCCAAATCCGGTGCGCCCGGAATACTCAGGACCAATTGCTATCCGCGGATTGGTAAAAGATGCTGACGTAAAAATTACAGATGTAAGTGGAAACGTAGTTTATCAAACTACGGCATTGGGTGGCCAGGCCATTTGGGACGGAAATAATTTCCAAGGCGAGCGCGCGGCTTCCGGTGTTTATTTGGTTTTCATCACTAATGAAGACGGGACAGAGACGAAGGTGACGAAGATTCTGCTCATGAATTAACATCGATTCCTTTCAACACAGATTACGCAGATTAAATGAATTCGCGGTTCTGAAAAATCTGTGTAATCTGTGTTAGCTTCGTAAAGAATGTTGTACAGCACCCAGGGCATCGTTTTCCATACTATTCCTTATGCCGATAATCGTGTAATTGCCAAAATCTACACACGAGAATTCGGATTACAATCATTTATCGTTTCCCTTTCCAGAACGAAAAGCGGGAAAATGAAATCACCATTACTACAACCGCTGAGTCAGTTAGAATTGCGGATTGAAAAAAAAGAGAAAAGCACACTTCATACACTGAAGGACATTTCTCTTTCTGTTCCTTATTCTCATTTGCATAATGATATTATCAAAACAACCCTTGGACTGTTTGTGGCTGAAGTTTTGTACAAATCGGTGAAGGAGGAAATCAAGAACGAAGAGTTGTTCGACTTCATTGCTCATTCACTTCAGGTTCTCGACCTCACGCACGATGGCGTTGCAAATTTTCATCTTGTGTTTATGATGAATCTTACACGGTATCTCGGCTTCTTTCCTCAAGACAACACCGAGGGATCTGGGAGTGTATTTGATTTGACCAACGGCAGCTTTGTGAGTAATTCACCAGGACATTTTAATTTTCTTGATCAGGTTGAATCGCGATTGTTCGAATTGATTGCGAGTACGGACTTTAACCGCATGCACGAATTGGCCTTAAGTTCGGAGAAGCGAAAAATTGTGCTGAACGCCTTGATCCGTTATTATGAAGCGCATTTGCCATCTATGCAGAAGATTCAATCGCATGAAGTATTGGCGGCCGTGCTGGTTTGATTCTGTAAACGCCGAAATACTACTCAAGTACTACTTTTCTCATTGATCTTGGTAAGACATTTGATTATGTTTGTGTAAACAACAGCTATGAAAACTACAATCGCAACAATTTTATGTCTGCTATTATTCGCACCAGCGTATGCAGTCAAGACCGTTAAGGCCAAACAGAAAGTTAAATTACTAATGCCGGGAACTTCCGGGAGCAATGGAGCTGGCGTTGCATGGAATCCGGGAAAGAAAGTTTACTACGCATGTTTTGCTGGAAACTCTTCTTATCCTTTGGTCATGTTTTCCAAGAAAGGGAAAGTGATCAATTCAGATTTAGAGACGGGCGTTGACACTCGTGGATTTTGGTTTAACAAGGCCGACAACCGGCTTGAGGGAACAATTTACGGTGGCGCTGTATCATCAGCTGGATATTTCTACAGAAGCTGTGATTCCAAAGGAACTCCCGGAGCTGATACGTATGTGAAATTCCCAAGCATGACTATGCCGGACGATCAAAGTGTTGGAGCGTATGATGCAAGTAAAGATGAAATAGTTTTCAGAGATCGTGAATTTATTACACGGTTCAGCAAAAAAGACGGAGCATCAAAAGGTTCGCTTACGCTAAATCTCCCTGATGGTGTATCATGGGGAAGCATAACAGAATACGTTTCAATTTGCACTGGCAAAAAGGGCGAAGAGTATGCGGTTCTTAATCATGAGAAAGGCATGATTTATCTTTTCGACGCAACAACAGGCAACGTTACAAAAACAGTTGAGTTGCCAGAGGAAGCACCAGATCCGGAGACATTCAATTTTTCTTACGCGAATGGAATGTTCTGGGTGTTCAGTACGATTTCAAGAACGTGGTACGGTTACAATCATCCTTAATAGGAATTACGATTTGAGAATTACGAAGTACGATTTGGGCGCATGTTCAAATCGTACTTCGAATTGGGACTTCGAAAATCAATTTTCCTTTAGAAACTCGTACGGCATATAGTCCACAAAATCAGCAACGGAAATGGTAAGTGAAATTACTTTTCCGTTGTTTATTTTGAAGGGTACCGGCTTGATTCCCCAGAGCGGAGAATTGTATGTGCAGAGGAAAGTGCTATCACCCATGTATTCGAGTGTGCCGAACATTTTCGGATGGTGTTCGAATAGGCAAGTCAGTTTTCCTTTCTGCTCAACGATGATCATCTTTCCGTAAACAGGATTGGAATAAGTTCCCGCGAATAATTTTGCTTCAACAGGAAGTTTGGTAGCTGATTTCACTTGCGCCTTCCAATCTGCAATTTGTTTGTCTTCTTCTTTTCGCCCAGCCAGAAATTGTACAAGACTTAATTGGCTGTAGTTTTTGTATGGCAACTTCAGATACGCGTCAAGAATCTGCATGCGTAAATTATTGTAGAAATTATTCTGATCTGTATTTGTCAGGACAACAATTCCAAGATTCAATTCCGGAACAAAACAAACAGTGGTTACAAATCCGCTCGTGCCTCCATTGTGCCAATACGGTTGAACGCCGTTGTAATCCATCGTTTGCCATCCAAGCGCGTATCCGCCAAGATGCGAGCCTTTCGCACGAGCCGGAAGTGGAATTTGTGATTTGCGCGTTTCTGCAAGAGCAGCGAACGGAATCACACGCGTTCCTTCAAATCTTCCGCTGTCGATTTGACACAACACCCAGTTCGAAAGATCTTTCACGCAGGAGTTGATTGATCCCGCGGGTCCAAGATTGTTGATGTTGTCATAAGGAACAGTCACATTTTTTCCCTCCCAATACGAATGTCCAGTGCACTTATTCTTGTCGGCAAGCAACTCCTCGAACGTAGTGCTTGAGCGATTCATCTTCAGTGGAACGAAAAATTTGTCATGAACATATTTGTCCCAGGTCATTCCGCTAACAGCAAGAATGATTTCTCCTGCTGCAGCAAATCCCATGTTACAATATCCGTATGCTGCACGAAATCCAAATACTGGTTTTTGTTTTGCCATTTGTGCAACAATTTCTGTACGTGTGAGATTTGAGCCCCAATTCACAAAATCGCCCTGGAAAGTTTGCAAACCAATGCGGTGACACAGTAAATCGCGAACAGTGCAGTTATTCGTTGTGTATGTTTCGTACAAGCGAAATCCAGGAATAAACTTCACAACGGAATCATCCATCGATAATTTCTTTTCCACGTGGAGCATTGCAATTGCTGTGGCTGTAAACGCTTTCGAACAAGAAGCAATCTGAAAAAGTGTTTCATCGTTTACAGCATCCGTTTTTCCTTGCTCTTTTACTCCGTAGCCCTGGGAAACAATCACTTTTCCATCTTTCACTATCGCAACTGCCGCGCCAGGAATTTCCCATGCAGCCATTTCACGTTGCATGTAAAATGCTAGAGAATCGGTGACGAATGCGGGTTGTTGGGCGTCTAGCGCGGTTACGAAAACTAAAAAAACGAGGCTAGATAATGGGCGCATAACGGTCAGCGATTGGTTGAATGATTGTAACTTGGGGTTAAATTACAAAATGCGCGCCGCTATAAAGCTTTTGGTTTTGTATTTATGTCTATTGCCGCTTATTTCAAGTGCGCAGGCTGACGTCGACACCTTGCGCATAGCAGGATGCAGCTACATTCGATATCACAAGGGAGCAACCCCCGATTACAATACGATTGTTAAGGACGACTCGGTGTTGGTGGTTTGTGATTCAGCAGGAGTTGTAAAACAACTTCAGGTTTCCTCATGGACTCTTGCAATGACGATTGACAGTGCTTATGTTGACTTCAATCTGACAGGAGAAGTTGTGCCGCAGAAGCAGGGTAGTTTATTGGCGAAGCAACCATCCGGAGGATGGATATGTATTGAAAGGGTAGTAGCTGTCACCGCAAACGGGGAGAAAATTAAACTGCCCGCCGAGAAGTGGGTGAAGTTGTGAGTGCGAAGAAACGCTCAATGTTCAATGCTCAATTTCCAATGTTCAACGGTTAGAGATACAAATCAATCAATTCTCTCACACATCCATCTCCACCTTTTTTCTGCAGCACCACATGCACCATTTCTTTCACATCATCAACTGCATCCGCAGGGCAAGCAGTAAATCCAACAACACGCATGATGTCTTCATCGTTCAGATCATCTCCAATGAAACAAACCTGTGAAGGTTCAATCGAAAGTTCTTTGCACCACCGCATCAATGTTTCTTTCTTGGGAACCTGAGAAACTTCTACGTGAGAAATATGTAATCGCTCTGCGCGACGCTGAATAAGATTGGAATTATATCCGTGGCTGATGATTCCGGTATGAATGCCGCGTTGTTTCAAACGACGTATTACCATTCCGTCTTTCGCGTTGAATTTTTTGAATTCGTCGCCCGCTTCTGTGTAGTACATTCCTGCGTCGGTCATCACTCCGTCGATATCGAAGATCACCATCTTGATGTCTTTGCTTCGGGCCTCTTCACGTGTTTCGAGATCAACTTTCAAAAGCAAGTCTGTCGTAAGCGAAAAGCGATTTGCGATGGATGCGATTTCATCGGGCAGGGGATGCCCAAGATTTGCAACACCGAGTTCTGCACTCAACGAAGCTTTTTCAAGCTCGTGCTTGCGGAGTAGGAAGGAAAGATTGGCGGCGTATTGGCTCATCGTCAGGCGAAGTTATAATAAGTATATCAACCCCAGTGGAAAATTGGACTATATTAGTTCGAAAATTTAAGATAATGAGAATAGCAGACCTTAGAATTTTAGTAACAAGAATTAATGCGGAATTGGTTTTGCAGGACTGCTTTGTTTATGTAGCTCCGCAGTTTGAATCCCACTACAAAAATTATATAACCTACGTGCAGCTACAAGTGACCAACGAAAATACTTGGTCCATTTTATTGCAGGACTATACGACCATTCAAGATCCTGAAGTGTATGTCGTTGATGATATTGAAACGCCCGTGGACACGCGACTTTACGTAGGAAGTAAGAATAATTTTGTTCCTGGTATGAAGATTCCAGATTACGATGCGGCAAACAACAATAATATTCGAAACCGCGTTTCGCAGTTAGAATATGATTTCATTAACCTCTAATCACTCGTTCAAATGAAAGCACTGCTTTACACGTTAATTGCCTTTACCGTATTCACAACTCACATAAAAGCGCAAACACAACTTCTAATTGGGGACAAAGCATATTCCGCAACAGATAATTGGCTTTTTGACAATAATATGCCTAGCGGATATTATGATCAGAACAAAGTAACGTTCTGCGTAGCTAAAGACGGAGAGCAGGGGCTATTCTCAATAACGATGAAGGTAGCTAACGGAGGAAAACTCAAAGGGCCTTGTACAATTTATCTTCTAGATAACACCGTAATTACATGCTCCACTGTAATTACAACTGATTTAGTAGATGAGAAACACACCATATTGTTTCGCTTAACTCACGATGAAGTAGTCAAAATGAGTAAAAGTAGAATTACAACGGTAAGGTATAATTATACCGAATTATCTGGAGTAAAAGCCTACACGGCGGACAACTCACGACAATACTTTGGAATGCCGGGCTCTAAACCAGCGAACTTCTTAGACTACTATGAAACGGATGCTGGAATCAAAAGGCTGTTTGCTTTATAATTTTAAATAATCTATCCTCTAATCGCCTTCGCGACGAGAAATGTGGGTTGCATAAATATTCGTGACTGATATCCGGTATGCAAGCCGCGCTGTTTCAAACGACGACCAATCAGGTTTAATCACGCTCGTTCCGCGACCTTCGAATAGCAAAAACAACCCGAACCGCTAACAAAACGGCAAGGGTTAGAGTAATAGGCCAAATAGGCCATTTATTTTTTTCACACGTATCAAGGATTGACATAAGTCCCATGCCGATCACAAGCATGATAATTGAAATAACAACGCCCGCAATTTGATTTGTACCTAAAACTTTCGTGACTGGCCTATACAACAACCAGATCATAATAATTATGGCAAGGACCATTGACAAACCGAACATAACAAGAAAAGAGTTAACGTTGCAAACTTAAGGGAATCAGCGACGAAAACCAATTGTATTATGAAAGGAAGTCCAACAGAAGGTGTAAACTTATTAAAATTGTTTGGTGACGAAATCCAAGCATTGTACACACATCACGAAGGTACTTATGAATATACGGTGCTTCATTACGTGTCGGGCATTGATCAGTTCGATGAATTATTGGCACCAAAAAAATTTCACGAAACGCCTGCTGTGCTAAATGTTACATCGCACTTATCCGGAATATTTATTATTCTTATTTATTCTGGCAAGCCCAAAGTGTTCGCGTTCTCGAGACATCAGATAGTTAGTGTTAAGGAAATTCCAAATCAAGAAATTTATGTTTTTAATGACAATAGATTTGCTAAGCGATTGAAGTCCGGTGGCGGTGGCGGCCCGTTATTTTATATGGCACTCGGAGCCATTGGTGATGCGATAATTCCTAAAGGTTCGAAAAAAGTTTCAGGCAAAATTTATGAATTGATCCTGTTGGATAATGGAGAGAAACACAAAGTGCATTTGGCGCGACCAACACTAGAGCTAGAATATGACGAGAAAAGATCAGAGGTTGATGCTTTTATTAGGGCCCACTTTACGAAAGAGACTCCAACGCAAAAAGTTAAATTTGACACTGACTCGGGTTGTTTTATAGCGACCGCTTGCTACGGTAGCTACTTTCATAGCGAGGTTGCAATATTCCGAGAGTTTCGGGATAAAGTACTTCTCAAATGTCGTATAGGAATATTCTTTACCCGGTTGTACTATAAATTGTCTCCATCATTGGCTGTGTTCATTGAAAGAAATAGAACAGTGCGATGGGTTGTTGTTCATGCAATAATTCGGCCCATATATCGTATTCTTAAGGGCAGGCGCGAATGATAATATAGAAAAGTTCAGATTATTTTTCTTCCAATCGACTCCGCAACCGCTTTCAACGACTTCGTCAACGCCCGGAATTCATCGTGATTCAATTGCTGTGAAGCATCGCTCTTCGCCACTTTCGGATTCGGGTGAACTTCAATTAATAATCCATCAACGCCCATTGCGGTACATGCGCGAGCAAGATCAGGAACTCCGTAAGCATAACCAATCGCATGACTCGGATCAAGAATCACAGGAAGATTGCTGTATTCTTTCATCCACGCAGCGCCGCACAAATCGAGCGTAAAACGAGTTTTGGTTTCGAAGGTGCGAATTCCCCGTTCACAAAGAATAACGTTGGGATTTCCGCCTGCAAGTACGAATTCGGCACACTGCAAAAATTCTTGTAAGGTTGATCCGAAACCGCGCTTAAGTAAAACGGGTTTCTGAGTTTTTCCGCAACGCTTCAAAATTCCGTGATCGTACATCGACTTTGCACCTATCTGAATGATGTCAGCATATTCAATGATGTCTTCGACTTGCGTTGCGTCACGAACTTCCGTGATGATATTGAATCCATATTTCTCGCGCATTTTCGCAAGGAGTTTCAATCCGTCGAGCCCCATTCCCTGAAACGTGTAAGGAGAAGTTCTTGGTTTGTACGCTCCGGCCCGCATTGTAGAAATGCCAAGTTCTTTCAGCAACATCGCGCTTTGCTCAATCTGTTCTTCAGATTCAACTGAGCAAGGTCCTGCAATGAGCGCGGTGTGATTAGTGCTTCCGCCAATTTTTATTCCGTTGATATCAATCGTGCGCGTTTCTTTTTTCCATGCGCGGCTCGAGAGTTGCATGTCGTCGTTCAACACGGTTACGCGATCTGCCTCACCTTGAAATTTTACTTCTAACTCTTTCGTTGCCGATGGAGTGATGAGCGTGTATTTCCCATCGTAATGAATGCAAAATGCTTTTAGTGCAGCTGCGATTTCGTTGGCGCGGGATTCGGATACGGAAGATTTTAGTTCGATGATCATAGTAAGTCTTAAAGTTTTGCCACTAAGGCACCAAGTCACAAAGTAGCACGAAGATTTTGTAATATTTCTTTGTGAAGCTTGGCGTCTTTGTGTCTTCGTGGCACATTTCAGGCTTCCCCTTTAACAAGATTGAAAAATGTAAGTGCGCCCGTCACCCGATTT
>CAZBYM010000003.1:0-28311 GCA_964495745.1 uncultured Chryseobacterium sp.
CGGCGAGAAGACCGGAAATATTTGACGTAGTATCACCTGTTGTCCATAAATAATTGTAAGGTGGATTGCCTCCCTGAACATTACTGGTTGCGGCACCTGTTGTGGTATTGCAATTGGAAGACGCAACAGCTGATGCGTACATGTATAAGTTGCCGGCCAAAGCGTTCACGCTAACCGAATCAACCGTAACACAACCTGCAGAATCGGTAACCGTCACAAAATAATTTCCGTCGGCAAGTGCCGTTGCTGTTGCTGTCGTTTGCGCTGGAGAGCAATTCCACAAATACGTGAATGGCGCGATACCGCTTACGTTCGCAGTAGCATTCCCATTCGAATAATTTGCGCATCCCGCAGGACTCGTAATCAACGAAACAGAAGGCCCGCCAACATTACTTACACCACCAACAACTACATCCTGACATCCGATAGCATCTGTAACAGTCAAAGTGTACTGTCCTGCGGAAATATTATTCAAAGAAGTTGTGGTATCGCCGGTAGACCACGAATAATCAAACGGGGCCGTACCTGAAGTAACACTCGAAGTAAGTGAACCGTTACTCACGTTGCATGTTGCGTTCGTTGTGCTCAAAGCAGCATTCACGGTTGGTGCTACATTTACAACGACAACGTCAGCGTCCTGGCAACCATTTGCATCCGTAATAGTAAACGTATATGCAACAGAGGATGGCGGTGTAGCAACGGGAGCAAGAATTGTCGGATTGTTCAAAGTGAAGCCCGGATTTGTCCAGTTGTAAGTAAAAGGTGCAGTTCCTCCCGTGCAAGTCGGGGTCAATGTTGCTGATTGCCCGGCACAAAGAATCGAAGGTGTGACTGCAATCGAATTGATAGAAGGCCCTGCAACGCCCGTTACAGAAGCAGATGCGGTCAAAGTGCAACCGTTAGCATCTGTGATAATAACAGTGTAGATGCCCGCAATTAGTGCACTGGCTGTCGCGAAATTACCTCCGGTAGGAACCCACATGTAAGTATACGCGCCGACGCCACCGGACACTATTGCCGAAATTGATCCATTGGCAAAACTGCAAGTTGCCGGAACTGTATTGAATGTAACAGACAACATTGGCGGTTGCGTGATCGAAACGACTGCTGTGGCTGTAGATCCATCATTACTATCCGTTGCTGTGACCGTGTAAGTGCCTGCGCAAAGTCCATTCACGGAGGCGGTATTTTGCCCGCTTGGTGCCCAGGAATAAGTAAACGGTCCCATTCCTCCTGTAACAGAAACAGTTGCGGCTCCATTACATCCACCAAAGCAAAGCACGTTTGTTTGAGAAACCACATTAACAGTGTGACCAATAGCGAGCGCGCTGTGACTTGATGTAATCAAAAATAGTGCAGCAATCGCCGCAACGTAGAATTGTCTCATAAGAAGTGTTTTGCCATATGCAAATTAGCCCTTCCCAATGGGAATTCCAAACACAACGGTGCAGATCATGCGCTATTTCGCAAAATGAGTTGATTGTGGATTGAATTTTGCATCGACATCTGCAGATTTCTGTATTTTCAACCCATATGAATTTTCTCTTGCGCAAAATATCCTTCGTCACACTCCTGTTTTCAGCGATTCTTCTTTTTGATTCTTGTGGCGGCGAAAAATTGTGCGCCGGACTTAACAACGGAACCGGAAGTGCAAATACATCAAAAGGGGCGCGGAAGAAAAATCGCGGAGGTTACAAATCACAACAAGAACTTTCGGCGCGCGATCGCCAAAAGAAACGCATCAAAAAATCGAAACGAAAAAAAGGGCGCGGCACAATGGGTGGAAGTAAAAAAGGATTCTCCGCAAGTTTTTCTCTCCGTGGAAAAAACGGACGAGTAAGCGGATCTGCCCAAGGCCAAGTGAAACATTGAAACTCCCTTTTTGCACTTCATCTGCTCACACGCAACACTGAACTGTGAACCGGAAACGGTGAACGTTGAACTCGGAACCCGGAACATTCTTTAACTTCACGCGATGACGCACAACATCACCATATACACTGACGGATCTTCCCGTGGAAATCCCGGCCCTGGCGGATATGGTATTGTTTTCATTCTCGGTAACAAGATGAAAGAAGCTTCAGAAGGATTTCGTCTCACAACAAACAACCGCATGGAATTATTAAGTGTGATTGTTGCTCTTGAAACTCTCAAAGGCGAAGGGCATCACGTCACAGTTATTTCCGATTCGAAATATGTTGTGGAAAGCATCAACCAGAAGTGGGTTTGGGGATGGGAGAAGAAAAATTTCAAAGGGAAAAAGAATGTCGATCTCTGGGAGCGATTTCTTGAGATTTATCCGAAACACAAATTAAAAATGCAATGGGTGAAAGGACATGCGGAGAATCCGTTTAACGAACGGTGTGATGAATTGGCAGTTGGTGCTGCGATGGGCGGCGGATTGAAAATTGATCGTGGGTACGAAGAACTTGCGAACGAATAAAATAATTTCTAGAATTACTTCCCAAACTGACTTTGATTTTCTTCGTAGGCCGCTTTGTAAGCGTAGCGGAAATATCCGGGCATACTGTCTTCATGTGTAATTCTATATTGCCAGAACGATTGCCGTCTCAAGAATTCAAGCCCACCATTCATTTCACTTGTATCATCTGGATGAGAGTTATACCATTGCTGAGTAACCGTATCGGTTGTGAAATAGTTAGCCCCAAGCAATTTACTGGATCCATCCACAGGAGATCTCGAGTAAGATACAGACTGCGCCACGACTAAATTGCTCGCCAGAAACGCGAGAATTGAGATAATGTACGCTTGTTTCATAAAGGATTAGCTAGTAGGAATGAACTGAAATGTCGAGCAGATTGAAATGTAATAATTGTAGGTGAGTTGCACAGGCGTGGTACGGAGAACGTATTAGATTCTCCATGGCCTGTATAGATGACTTGACCTAGACTGTTATAAACGGTCACTTCTAAATCCGAATCAACTCCGCATGGCAATAAAAATGTCGCCATATTATTCGAAGATTCTATCAATTCCGGAGAACAATCTATATGATTCTCTTGTTCAACATTCAAAAGAACATCGCAGGATTGTGCATTGCCGTACAATAATATCCCATTTACTTGAAAACAGGCGACAAAGGGTAAGCAGGTATCCGGGAAAGTCGACGTCCCCAGCAAAGGGTAGAATGGATGATCAACCATTCCGATTGTTTCAACAAATCTTGTCTGATGACATCCTTGTGAGGGTTGAGAGAATTCTGTTGTAGCTACGGTAGAGTTGTCATACAGTTGTGAATTGAATTGAAAATTCACAATTAATGTCTCAGGAGGCAGCACCAGCCCGCCGTTAGTAATAAACGTATCTCCCACCTGCAACAAAAAATCATACAATACATATTCATTCGTATCTGAACTGATTGTTGAAGGATAGCGAAACCAAACTCTGTTGCTGGAATCGGGGCGAATAAATAATTCCAGATTGTTGGTGTCAGCAAAAGAGTTATCGTAAAAGTCTGTCCAGATCGTAGTGTAGGTTTTAGTTCCTATAACCGTATCTGCACCCGTCGTATAAACAGTTCGCGTTTCGTAAGGCAGCGTACCATACACAACCCAGCGAGCAGAATCAAAAGCGAAATTCGGCACTTGCGCTTTCGTTGTGAATGCACAAATAATACAAACAGCCACAAACATCATTTTCTTCATGTCAATAAAGTTATCAAATTCTACGAGGTGAGCAAGCGCTTTGCAAGTGGAGAAATTACAAAATGTGCGCATATATGTCTGCATCGTCAGAATTCGCTGATCATGATCATGTTTGCAAATGGTGAAGAAAACGAAAGAGCCGTAGATGGAACTACTTCCCGCATTTGGATGCCAGCGTGGTGCGCAATTATTTTATCAAGGCTTTGATGCGATGTGAAATTGTTGCGCTCAATCTGAAATTTGAATTCCTGCTTCTTATTGCTTCAACGCCCCTCTTCTCGACCCAAACAGCGCTGCCATCCGCAAATACTCTTTCTCATCTTCCTTCAAACGATCAATCCTGGGATTACTTTTTTTCGCTCCGAGTTTCTCGATTCTTTCGTGGGCTTCATTTGCTTTGATGACATAATAATATTGCATTTTCATGAGCACAAATCCAATCATCCCTTTCGTATTGCGTGAAACTGTTTGTGCATGCAGTTTTTCAAAACCACCAATCGATTTTTCAGAAACAGTCGTGGTGCAGTTTTCCAGGAAATTAGAATATGAATACAAGAAGCTATATTGATAAGAACCGTACATCGTGAACATCGTTTTTTCGAACCAAGGTTGCTGTTCATCTCCTCCTCCTTCTGCGTAGGCATCTGCAATTGCCAGTTTCATTTGTCTGTGTGGGTCGCTTTCATATTTCGCGCATATTTTCATTCCCTCCGCATGATCGTATTTCATGATCATCCTCAGCGCTTGTCCAAAAACGCTGAATGAAGAATCATTGATTGCCTTGCGGGCAACTTCCAATGTATGCAATGAATCTTTGGTTGTTGTAAGCAGAAACAACGCCGCAGCTCTCACATCAGACGATGAATCGCTCAATGCGAGTTCTGTAAGTCGTTTCGAAAGTGAATCTGAAATAAGCGCCGTTCTATATACAGCCCACGAGCGGATTTGGTAATTATGATCGTTGAGCGCTTCTGCTACAACAGTTTTAGAAAGTGGAGTCGTAGCTGCTTCAGGAGCAAGAGCCGTCAGCGCTTCCTGGCGATCCTTGTACAACGGTGCATTTCTATACATGAATGCCCACTCTTCGGGCGTGTGATTATCCTTCTTCCATGTAAGCAACGTTTTCTGCGCGTCCACATTCACCAGATCTGGTTTTGATGCAACATCAAACCTGAATGTGTCTGATTTTGCGTCAACTACAATTTTCTCGCGTTTTACTTTTCCTCCCGAATAAATGTCAATCTCAATTGGTAAGCGAAACACCGGAATTCCAAGTGAATAATTCTGCACCTGCTTAATGATCACCATTTCCTCTTTCAATTTTTCATTCCAGGAATATGTAATCTCCAGCTCAGGATGTCCAGCAGAAAGAAACCATTGATTGAAAAACCAGTTTAAATCTTCACCGGTTGTTTTTTCAAATGCAAGTCGTAAGTCGTGAATTTCTACTGCTTGAAATTTATTCGTCTCCAGATACAATTTCAGCGAGGCGAAAAAAGCCGCATCGCCAACATATTGTCGCAACATATGCAAAACCTGCCCGCCCTTGTTGTAAGAATGGCGGTCAAACATTTGTTCTTGCGATTCATAATTAAATCGAATCAACGGAACCTGTTTCCCTGGACGATCCGGATCATTGTGAGGAACTCCCGCTTCACGCATATATCCGCGTTGAGAATCAAAGTGATGTACATCTGCCGCTTCACGACCATATTCGTGCTCGATCCACAAGTATTCTCCGTACGTAGCGAACGATTCATTCAAAGGAAGATTGGCCCACGATTCACATGTAACGTAATCGCCGAACCATTGGTGAAACAATTCGTGGGAAATATAATCCTCATATGAACCGTCAATCAATTCGCGACGATCAAGTTGCAGCGCGTCTGTGTGTAAAGTTGCAGTTGTGTTTTCCATTGCGCCGGAAACATATTCTCTTGCGCAAATCTGTGAATACTTTGCCCACGGATATTCCACGCCTAAAACATTGGAGAAAAACTCCAGCATCTTCGGCGTCTTTCCAAAAATTGCACGAGCGTCTTTTTCAAATTGCGGTTCGACATAATAATTCACTTCTTTTCCACGCCATGTATCTTTCACAACCTTAAAGTCGCCTGCGGTCATCATCATTAAATATGGCGCATGAGGCAAATCCATTTTCCAATGATCTGTCTTCATTCCATCCGCATCCAAGGTGGAAGAAACTAACAATCCGTTGGAGAGCGTGACAAGATTCGGCTCAACGATCATTTTGATTTCGGAAGTCATACGCTCATTCGGACGATCAATTGTTGGAAACCATGCGCTACTCGCTTGCGTTTCTCCCTGTGTCCACATCTGGCGGGGAATAGTTGGATCTGTATCGTCGGGATCAATAAAAAATAATCCGCGATCATCAGAGATGGCTTCACTTCCTCCTGCTTTCAATTCATTCGGTTTCGCTGTGTAATTAATGACGAGAACAAAATTTTCATCCTTTGAAAACGTTCTTCCCAATTGAATTGTGATGACATCGTTCGCATAACTGTAGGCAGGAACAACAGAATCTTTTTTTGTTGGATCAACCAGCATGATCCTGTTAATGTTCATTCCACGTGCATCAAGTTCCGCCACAGCTGTTGCATAGAAATATGGTTTAGCGCTGATTGTTGCTTTTCCGTACAAATAGCGTTTTCTCCAATCGGGAATAACCTCCAATGCTGTATGCGTCAGATCAATTTGACGGTTCGCCGAAGGATGATAATCCGGTCTCGAATACGGACTGATACCTCCAAACATCGAAGCTTCGTTTTTCGTGTTGTTCGCTGTTGGCCCTTTCTGCGTTTTACATGCTGCAATAATGACGAGCACAGCAACTGGAATGAGAAATCGATACAGTTTCATAAACTAGATTTTATCAAATGTCTGCAATTTCTCTTCTTTTGGTGCTCCATTCATCATTGGTGAACGCCACTTAAACGAAATACAGTACGGAAATCAAAGATTCTCGTTGCGAACACGTATTTTTACACCTGCTATTATGAAAAATAAACAATACACAGCGAAAGTAAACGACGACTCGGAATACACCATTGAACTACTTGATTCCGGAAAGGCAAGCGGAACAATCAACGGAGAAATTTTTTCGTGCGACTTGCTTGATTCTGGTGGCAACCGTTTTCACGTGATTCGCGATAACAAATCGTACGAGCTGGAAATTCTCGATGCCGATCTTGATGCCAAAACGATGCTGGTGAAAGTGAATGGCCGCGATTATGAAGTTGCCTTGAGCGATCGCTATGATGCTTTATTGAAATCGCTGGGAATGGATAAAGCACTTGGGTCAAAAGTCAATGAGATGAAGGCGCCAATGCCGGGACTTGTACTTGATATTCGTGTAAAGGAAGGTCAGGCCATTTCCAAAGGCGAGGCAATTATTGTACTTGAAGCAATGAAAATGGAAAACATTTTGAAATCGCCGGCTGACGTTGTCGTGAAAAAAATTGTTGCAATAAAAGGAAGCGCGGTTGAGAAAAACCAAGTTCTGGTAACTTTTGAATAATATTTTCAATTTGCGATTCTCAATTTTCCAAACGAATCGTGGAAAATCGAAAATCGAAAATTCTTTTTGATATGTCATCACGCAGAGAATTTCTTCAGAAAAGTTTACTCGCCGGAATCGGGATTACCGTTTTGGGGAAATCAGTTTTGAAAGCAGGAGAGTTTTCTTCTGAAAAAAGCAGCACAGCGTTTTTTGCCAACTATACAGTTCCTGCTCTTCCCTACGCATATGATGCACTTGAACCATGGATTGATATCCGCACCATGCAGATTCACCACGACAAACATCATCAAGCGTATGTAGATAACTTGAACAAAGCGCTGAATGCCAAGAATGAAAAATTAAAAGTTGCGGAACCGGTCGGCACCGGAGTAACACAGGCGCCGATAGACATGCAAACCCCAGACGTAAATGAATCCGTGGATTCACTAACACCGTTAAAAAATCTTGAAGAAATTCTGGCAAATACAAGCACACTCGAACTTCCGATTCGCAACAATGGTGGTGGTCATTGGAATCATTCTTTCTTCTGGGACATTATGAAACCAACTGCTCTTGTTTCAACCCCAAATCTTCCTTCGGGAAAACTGAATGACGCCATCGTCTCAACTTTCGGGACTTTTGATGCTTTCAAAGAACAGTTTGCTAAATCAGCAAAAGATCGATTTGGTTCTGGTTGGGCCTGGTTAGTCATACAAGAAGGAAAACTGGTTGTCACGTCTACACCAAATCAAGATAATCCACTCATGGATGTTGCCGAAATTCAAGGCAGACCAATTCTTGGACTCGATGTTTGGGAACATGCCTACTATCTCAAATACCAAAACGTGCGCGCAGATTACATCGCCAACTGGTGGAATGTGGTGAATTGGGAGAAAGTTGCAGCACATTATAGTAAATAAATTCTTTCTTGTAAATGAAAAAGAAAGGGCTCATTTTTTTCTTTTTGCTTTGCATTTTTTCAGCTCGCGCGCAGGAACTCTCTATCCTCAATCAGGACTTTCGTGGAGTGAAAACCCTGAAATATTACAGCACGGTCACAGACTCTTCAGGAAAAGTTAGAACCAAAAAAACGTTCGTCTCAGAATATTTCTTTGATAGCCTCGGAAGAAAAACGCGAATCGCGCATTATGAGAAAGGCATAAATAACCGTTCCGATTATTATTTCTATGATTCACTCGGCCGATTTTCAATGTACATCGAATGGACGAAAAAGGATGGAAACCGGAAGTATATTTATACTTACGAAACGGACTCTTCCGGTAGATTTACTATTGCCAAAGTTCATCACAACAAGACAATTACAAGAACTGAGTCTTCATACTGGGATACGCTCCAGGGCGAACGAATTGTAAGCACATGGTATGGGGAATTAACTTACGGGCCTCCATCTGCACAACAGGAATTCGACAAGTTTGGAAAGCTCGTAATGGAAAAATCATATAACGGTTTCACTGAATACAGATACGACAGCCTGGGCAACATGAACTACATGTTGATTCGCCAATTCGAAGACGGACATTGTGCTTCTTACATGCCTTTTGATTACGAGAACCTATATTCTCAGGGAAGGCTTTGTCAATTCAGTTCAAAATCTTCTGTAACGTGGTTAACTTACAATGAGCGCGGCCTGATATCGCAGGAAAGGTCCAGAACAAGGAGTTCCGACTGGATTTTCATTGAAGAAGCAGAATACATCTATTACAAACCCTAGACGAAACCGAATAGATATTAGTTTTCGGAACAAGGAAACTATCCTCTCCTATCTATCGCCTAAAACCCTTACCTTTGCCCCTCATAACAACAAAACGAACATGCATTCTCAAATCGCACTTATTTTTGGTCTAGGAACAACAGAGTTGGTTGTCATTCTGATTGTTGTGCTTCTATTGTTTGGCGGCAGAAAAATTCCTGAATTCATGAAAGGTCTTGGAAAAGGCATCAAAGAATTCAAAGATGCATCGAAAGGACAAAGTGCTGATGGCACTACAACTCCTGAGAAAAAAGACTAGTCACTATTTTCATACAGGAATGTTGAGTGAAGATCCGTTCTCCATTCAACATTTTTCATTTACAATTTTCGCGTGAAGCTTTATAATTCTCTATCCGAAGTTCGAAATGACATTGCCAACAACACAACCACTTGTGTTGAGCTGGTCAGCGGTTATCTTGCACGAATTGAAGACGCGAAAAATCTCAATGCATTTCTCGAAACATTCCCCGAATCTGCGCACGCAAAAGCTGTTGAAGTAGACAAAAAGATCGCGGCAAAATCTGCGGGCAAACTTGCAGGAATGGTTATTGCGCTTAAAGACAATATCTGCTACAAAGACCACAAAGTTTCTGCCTCATCTCAGATTCTTGGCGGATTTGTTTCCCCATACAGCTCCACTGTTGTTGAGCGCCTTCTTGCTGAAGATGCAATCATTATCGGCCGCACGAACTGTGACGAATTTGCAATGGGTTCTTCCAATGAAAATTCTTCCATGGGAAATGTGTTAAACCCACTCGACACCAAACGTGTTCCTGGTGGTTCTTCCGGTGGTTCTGCTTCTGCAGTTGCAGCACATCTTTGTCTTGCAGCATTGGGAACTGACACTGGCGGATCAATTCGTCAGCCCGCATCTTTTTGTGGTGTTGTCGGATTAAAGCCAACATACGGACGTGTTTCTCGCTGGGGAATTATTGCATACGCTTCTTCTTTCGATCAGGTTGGACCGTTAACGCATACTGTTGAAGACGCCGCATTAATCCTTGAAGTGATTGCAGGAAATGATGAATTCGACGGAACACTTTCTACAAAAGAAGTTGATTCGTATTCAACAAAACTTTCAGTCAACGGAAAAAAACGAATTGCATATCTCGCAGATTGCTTGGACAGCCCTGGTCTCGATCCGGAAATTCGCGATCGCATGAATTCAATCATTGCGCAGTTGCGTGCAGAAGGTCATACTGTTGAAGCTGCTAGTTTTCCTTATCTCGATTACCTCGTTCCCGCGTATTACATTCTCACAACTGCAGAGGCTTCTTCGAATCTTGCACGATACGATGGAATCCGTTACGGCTACAGAAGCAAGAATGCAACAGATCTTGAGTCAACGTACAAGAAATCGCGAAGTGAAGGTTTCGGTCCGGAAGTAAAGCGCAGAATTATGCTCGGGACTTTTGTCCTCAGCGCCGGCTATTATGATGCGTACTACTCCAAAGGGCAAAAAGTCCGTCGATTGCTTCGCGACAAAACAGAAGAAATTCTGAAGTCTTTCGATTACATTTTACTTCCTTCGACTCCAGGAACTGCGTTCGAATTCGGAGCAAACTCTGCAGATCCGATAAAAATGTACCTCGAAGATATTTTCACCGTTCAGGCAAATCTCACAGGAATTCCTGCGATTTCTGTTCCTGCGGGAAAATCCAAATCGGGATTGCCTTTTGGAATTCAGGTAATGGGGCGAAATTTCGATGAAATCGGGGTTCTTTCCTTTGCTGACCACATTCAGAAACTTGGTTGATTTCCTCGTATTTCGGGGTTTTTAACAATCCAGCGATGATATCCTGACTGTTTTCCAGGCTATAGTAATTATATTGTCGACCATCTTTGTAAATAGCGCATACTTTTTTAACTGCTGTACCGTATAATGAGTGTACAGTTTGATCGGAGGCCGCAGATGTTGAAAAAACTGACCATCATTTTAGTTCTTGTTTCCGGCAATTTGTTTGCCGGTTCACACGATACATTATTCGCTGATGATCCTATTGCGCGCATGCTCGATAGCTTTGCTCATCACAGCTACATCAGCCGTATTCCCAAAGTTCCGCAGCAGAGAAATAATCTCTATGGCTTTGCTCCTGATTCTGTTCCGCGCCCTTCAAAAGAAGTTGTTGCACAACGACTCAATATGCTCGATGCACAATCTCCATTTGATCTCGGATATATTGAAGAAGTGCAGCCATACATCGATCTGTATGCATACAAACGTCGTGTGCTTGTTGAGCGCATGCTTGGACTTTCCGAGTTATATTATCCATTGTTCGAAGAACAACTTGACAAATACAATCTCCCGCTAGAACTGAAACATCTTGCAGTAATTGAATCGGCGTTGAATGCAAATGCAACTTCTTCTGCGGGCGCGCGCGGACTCTGGCAATTCATGTATGGCACAGGAAAAATGTACGATCTGGAAATCACTTCTTATGTTGATGAAAGATGCGATCCGTACAAATCAACAGAAGCGGCGTGCCAGTTTCTTCAGTATCTCTACGGAATTTATGGCGATTGGCAAATCGTACTTGCGGCATACAACGCAGGCCCGGGAAATATCAACAAGGCCATTCGCAAAGCCGGTGGTGGTAAGAAAACGTATTGGGAAATCCGACCTTTTCTTCCGCGCGAAACACAAGCATATGTTCCTGCATTTATTGCTGCAGCATATATCATGACGTATCACCAGGAACATAATTTATATGCGATTGCTCCGCGTGCAACTTTCTACGATGTTGATTCTGTTAATGTAAAACAAGAATTGACTTTTGCTCAAGTCGAAGCCATTCTTGGAATTCCATATGATCAACTTGTATTTCTGAATCCGATGTTCAAGATGGGTGTAATACCAGTTTCAACCGGCGAGCCATTTCATCTTATTCTTCCAGTTGAACAAGTTGGAAATTTCGTGATGAACGAGCAAAAAATTTACAACCTCGTTAAAACAGATTCGGCGATGGTGGCAATGACCGTGCAGCAAATTCAGAAGACACATACAGTGAAGAAAGGAGAACACATCAACAGCATTGCTAAAAAATATAAATGCTCAGTAGATGAAATCCGAAAATGGAATAATCTCTCGAGCAATTATCTCAAGACCGGACAGAAGCTTGTAATTTATACGCCTGCAACTGTTCCTGCACCTGTGGCCGTTAAAAAAGATCCGCCAAAACCAACTGCGAATGCCGGTGTGAAAGATCCGCCAAAACCAACTGCGAATGCCGGAGCTGCGCAGTATCAATACTACACCGTCAAGAACGGAGATTCTCTTTGGAGCATTGCAAAAGCGAAAGGAACAACTGTCGAAGAGCTTAAGCGACTAAACGGTTTCAGCTCTAAAGTTGTGTTGCACGCCGGCGATAAAATCAAAATCAAAAAATTATAAAGTGCCTCTCCCAGGACATTGGTAATGTAACGACCATTGAATTTTTCAACGAGTGAATTTTGAATCCTGTATGAGACAATTTTTTTTAATTCTTACTTGCGTATTCCTTTCAGGTTTTCTTTCAGCACAGGAAAAAAAAGTTTTTCACTTTCTTTATGCGCACCAATCTTTAGGGCTCTTTAAGCAAACCACCATGGGTGGATATTCGCTCGGTTATCGTCGTGTAACCTATAATATCAGTTTTGGCTATGCGAAGGGAACCGACCATCAACATCTTTCTCCGGAACAAGTTGGAGACAATAAACTTGAAAGTGAATTAAGCTCAAGTTCTGTTATTGATCCCGATCCGAAACCAATGAGCTCGTATCTCGAAGATGTGAACTCAACATACAACGGTCCACAAGCACGATTTGGAGTCACTTGTTTTCTTCGAAGAAACGATACATTAAACCGTCATGCATTTACCGGTCCACACGCAGGACTGGAAGCGAGCTACATGCGTGTTACTGAAAGGCAAACGGTGACGTACAAATCCGAAATCAGCGAACAGCGTTGGTATTACGATGGCGGAAATCGCTTTCATGCAATTGGAGCGGTTTCACATATCGGTTGGCAATTCGCTTTTCTTCGTGATCGATTGTATATTGATGTTCGCGCAGTCGTTCCTTTTCTTTATCCGTTTACAGAAGATCCGAATCTGAATAGTCCATTCGCAGGTACAAAATACGAAGTGCAAGTGAGCGCAGCCTGGCACATCGGTTGGGGAAATAAAAGCAAAGCCGAGGGTGGTCCGGAAGGCGATCCAAAGGGAAAAGTGAGAGATAAAATTTGAATTCTGCTTATTGAAGTTGCACCTTCGACGAATACTTCCCAACCATCTTCTTCGTATCATCAAACGCCTCGCACATTTTCGTTTTCGATTCTGCATTCATCCATTGAGGAAGAGAATCAGTTCCGCACCAAGTAGCAGGAACAATCACATGTTGCTTGAGTGATGGGTCGTAAGCGCGATAAACCCACGTGGGAATGAACGCAGTATTCTTCAGCGATTTTTTTCCAGTTGTGTGATTTTTTTCAATCGTTACATTGAGAATTAATCCCGCGTCAGTGTAACGCCAATATTGATTCGAAACAAAATTTCCTAATGACCAGGCAACAATTCCGGAATCAAGAGAAGCATTATTTTTTGTTTTGAAATAATCGATTGGTCCAACAACGTGCGGGTGTGCGCCAATCACAAGATCAGCGCCGTAATCCGCTGCCCAATGAAACATAGAATCCTGTTTGGCAATCGGTTCGCCAATATTCTCAACGCCCCAATGATAAATCACAACGAGAATATCCGGATTCATTGCGCGTGCGCGTCGCACTTCACTTCCAACACTTGCGCTGTCCGCAACGTTGAGCATGTATTTGTGGTTTGCGGAAGGATATGCGCCATTGGTCCCGTATGTATAATTCAATATCGCGATAGAAATTCCATTCTTGTTCAGTACACGTATTGAATCATGATCTCGTTGCGAATCAAAAGTTCCAGTACTTCCCATTCCAGCCTCACGAACTTTTTTCAATGTGCGCTGCAATCCTTCTTCGCCGGTATCCATCGAGTGATTGTTCGATGTAACAAGAAAATCAAACCCGGCATTACTAATCGCGGTTATATATTCATCGGGAGTATTGAATGCAGGATAACCACCATACGGTTTCTTGGGTCCCGCCATTGTCAGCTCGAGATTTCCAATCATGATGTCTGGAGAAGACAAAGCAGATTTGATTTCCGTGAAAGACGGATTGAAGTCGTATGAACCATCTGCTTGCTTTGCATTGGTCATTTGTGGACCATGACACATCAAGTCGCCCACAAAACCCAATGTAATCGTTGATACAGAATCTGCTTTTTCTACTGCTATATTGACTGAATTCTTCTCGTGAACAGCGCTTGGCTCCTTCCATGAGGCCAGAAAAAAGGCCAGAAATAGCAGGGAAATTCCGCCACAATAGTGCAAAATATTCGAAAAATCGATGTTTCTGTGATTGATGAGCATATTAGCCGTATTGCAAACGGGGCGACAAAGAAACGAAAACTCCGAAACCCACAATAGGTTTTTTACGTGCTTCCTTTTGAAAAGTGGTCAGATTGACTAACTTTATAATTCAGGCAGACCAAAATTTAGAAGCTCAACAACAACTAAATATTCAATTATGAAAAAATTTCTCGCTTTAATTCCAGCTGCAGCTCTTGCATTCACAGTTGCAAGTTGTAAAAAAGAAGCAGCAGCCGGAGATGTAATTTCGGTTTCTTCTGTTTACAAATGTGTTGTTTGGGAATACTCTGCAACATGGTGTAATCCATGCGGTGTTTACGGATACGATACGATGCACTTTATGATGAACGATTATGGTAATGTGCGCCACAAAGCCGTAGGTATATTCATGCACCCAGGCGACGATATCGTTGACAACGCACCGGAAGGTCAGGATGATATTACCGGTTTCTTTACCATGTCAGGCACCCCGAGCGCCGGCGCTAATCTGGTAGAATCGTATCCAACTTACCTCAAGCCGAAAATTGATCAGGCTATTGCTGCACATCCTACTGCAAAGGCGGGTGTAGGAATGGCCTACACGCTTTCCGGCAACACAATGACTATCACAACCAAGACGGTGTTCTTCGAAGCCTTAACCGGAACTTACCACCTCGGAGTGTACGTGACTGAAGACAACATCATGAATACCCAGAGTGGCCAGACAGGCCAAGTGGAGTTCAATGACATTCTTCGTGTTTGCGCTGGCGGTAATGCATTCGGAACCAACATTGCAGTTAACCCTGCGAAAGGCGCGAAAGTTGATGGTAGCTATACTGTTACTTTGCCCGCTGAAACCCGTGTTACTGCAAACTGCCACGTTGTATGCGTGATCTACAAAATTGATCCGGCTACAGGAGATCCTACTGACATTATCAACGCGAACAAATACTAAAAAAAAGTCCTCGCAAAAGCGGGGACTTTTTTTACACTTTCATTTATTGTACCAACATATTCGTTTGACGCTATGAAACTCAAATCGTTATTGCTTCTACTATTGTGCGCGTTTTTTGTCGCAGGAGATCTTGGTGCAGAAGAGCTCAAAAAAAGGAGAAAAAAGAAAAAGAAAAGAGGGAAAGTTGTTGCTTTCAAAGCAGGACAAATAGGCGTCGGAGTTGGCGGTGGTTTCGCTGTGAAACAAAATTATTCGAAGACAGATTACTCTATCTACGGCACAAACGAAACAAAAGGCGGATTCCCATTTAGCATAAGAGCAGAATACGGTGCAACAGATTTTCTAGGAATTGGTTTGTGGATTGGAATGTATAAGGACAAAGTGACTATCACAGATATTACAGCCCCGAATAATATCTATGGTTACGATCACAAGTTTACCCAGATTTGTTTGCGCCCTGCATTTCACGTTCCATTGGGAATGGCGAAACTTGACCCGTACGTTGCAATTCCATTTGGATTAAACAAAGTGAAAGCCACACCGTTCAATAATGAAGGTGGTTTCAATTACGTTCAAGAGCCATTGAAAAGTGGATTTGCCTGGGCAATTCATGGTGGTGCGAATCTTTACTTCACAGATAATATCGGCGCCTTCGTTGAAGGTGGTTACGGACAAGGTTTACCAATGGTAAGTTTTGGATTGGCAGTGAAGTTTTAGATCTGGACACTATAAACAGATAGGCGACTAGATATTCTGCTCGCTTTTTTGTGGCCAGACGTGTTACGGCAGATACTTTTCGTTGTACCCAACTTCAAATTCATTTAGCAATTCCCGGTACTCCTCAAGAAAACTTTTTCTTCGATGATGTTCCTCTTGGTTTTGGACATATGCTATCACTCTATGTTTCTGATCAGGGGCATAAGTGAACGCCCCAAATCCTTCCTGCCAACCAGCAAAGTTTGGAAAGAGATTATTTTGTTTGATAAGAACCGTTGTACTCAGTTTTATGTCTTTGACCAGATCTGAGAGTGCAACCGCAGGATGAAGGTGAGTTACAATATGAATATGGTCTTCTACTCCATTAATTGCATACAAGTGACATTTTTTGTTCTTCAACACACCAGCAATATACATGAAGAGTTCACCCCTCCCCGATTTGGATAGAACTCGTTCACGACCCTTGGTGCCGAAAACTATTTGATAAATGATTTGAGTATAAGTTGACATCGTGAAAAGTTTATTCAACCCTTTCCGGGTTGTAAAAAATAGCTGCGTGTTTATTAACTATTATTTAACTCCTCCGGAGTTGCTAATAGTACTGGTATAACTAGATGACAAGAACTCCGAAGGAGTTAAATATTAATTGCCAGAGAATGGTTGCGGAGCAATTATTCTCCGGCAGGTAAAGTGCAATACTCGCACAACCCTGAAGGGGTTGAATTGACATTTATTTCCCTCTGACAAACAGCCCCCACTCATCCTCCATCTCGTCTTCGTCCTGCTCCATCGCATTAATCTCTCTAACCCAAACATTGAAAATTACACGGAACTTTTTCATCTCGCTCTGAAGTAATGCTACGTAACGGCTATCCACCTCTTCTTCCCCGAACATATTAAATCCGTACGTCCCTGTTGCAATGTACTCTGCGTGATAACGGATGAGCGCCGCATTTTGCATTGCAAGCAACCAGCTTCCGCAATTACACGCTCCTGCGAATTTCGGTCCGAGCATATATGCAGACTCCAAAAGCGGAGAATGCATTTCCCTCTCGTTTTCCGGTAGAGACTCAATAATCGCCACTACCATATCAAGAATCTCATTTGATTGCTTGTACATGGGGTGGTTACGCATGTACTCGTCTTCGGCTTTTATCTGCCGGTCAATTTCCCTCTCTTCATCTTCAGACATATTTCCCATGCCGAAATCATCATCTTCATCGTTCCACATAAAATAGTGTTATCAGTAAAAATTTATTTGAGCGGCAAATATAAAGTCGAAGAAATGGGAATTCCAAATTCTCCGCTTGATCCGAATGTATTCCCCCTACGGGGGAAATATTTTTTCTGATTCCGCCGCTTCTGTGCAAAGTTGGTAGTGGTGAATCCAACGCTTATGGACAAAACAAAAGCCGGGTCACAACTTCCCGGCTCTTGAACATTAACCTTCCCCGCGGAAGCGGAGACTCTACGCAAACTTAGTTCTGCGTTTGCAACGCATGAATATAATCGTCAAGCTTCTCTACAATGTTGTCGTAACTGAACTGCGCCAATGGAGTTGGATTCACGTTGTGGAACTCCGGATTGTTGTTCTTACGCAAGGTGTAGATGTTCTGTTTTCCTTCTTCAAATCGTCCTATTGGATCAATCGTCATCGTGAGAATCTGGTAATCGTAATTCTTCGCTAACTCATAAAGCATATCGAAGTTTTCTCCAAGACCCGCCACCTCATCGATTGTCATGAAACGAACGCCTTTGCGAATCTTTTTGTCTTTGCGCGACAAACGATCGCTATCAATGATTGAAAGACGCGCAATACAAAGAAGTGCAAGCATCGTGTAGTTCTGACCATTGGAACCGGGAGCGTCTTCTCCTTTTGGAGTTTTCAAACTGATTGAAAGATCGAAGTATGATTTTGGATTTGTGAGTTTGCGAATATCCGGCTTCACATTTTTTCCGTCGCTATGCTCAAGGAACGCGCGAAGAATAATTGCATCCGCCCCTTCACCCTCGTTCTCAAACATTCTGAACAATCCAACGTTCTGTGCTCTCGCTGCGATATTCTTGTTCAGCGAGCGAATCCAATTAATCGGATATGACTTCGATGGATCAAAATTGATTTCTACATAGTGACCTCCGGAAATTTTATTTGAACGGAAGAACTCGCGCATATCGTCAATTCTATCGCGGTACTCACTGTATACTTCTTCAATCTTCGAGAAAATGCCATTGATGATTTTCAACTTGTGATCATTGATTTCATTCATCTTCTGGTTGATCGATTTCAAGTGCTCTTCGATATCGCTTGCGAGATCTTCCTCAATCTTCGCAGGATCCTGAATGATCTTCGGCAACATTACTTCCGCAAGAGTCTGGAAATCGTATTTGTGATTGCCTTTCAATCGCTCGTCGTCAATATTGAATTTCTCATCCTTCAACACACCGTCGAAATTCGACTCGTATGATTTTTGTGTAGTAATCGCTGTTACTCTGAGTTTGTTTACTTGCGATTCCTCAACCTTATCCGTTACCTCGTCCGGCTTGAATTCGCCGATCAGTTGCGTGTAACGAACAAGCGCTTCCTGATAACGATTCTCCAACGATGGCATTTGTTCCATCAGTCCAATGAGTCGTTGCTCAAGAGAACCTTGGCGACGGGAAATGTCTTGCAATCGCTGTGTAAATGCGTTGTACAACATCTTTGTACTCGATGCATGCTCTTTTTCAATTTCACGAATTTCCTTGTTCACTTTTTCCTGACTCTGCTCTCCTTCGTTTTCTTTCAGATATGTTGCAACATCTTTCTGCCAATCAGCAAAACGCTCGTCAAGAGTCTTTTTCACCTGCTGGAAATTTTTCAACTCACGCTCTTTCTCAGGAAGCTGATTTACTTCAAGCTGTTTTATCTGTCCATCAATTGCTAGTAATCCACCTTGTGAATTTGAAATAATATCGTCTGCCTCACGAAGTTTTTGCAAAGCGTCTTCCCAATTTTTCTTTGCCTCATCATACAATACCCGAAGATTATTTTTCGGATTTGTATACAAGTCAAGAATCATTTCGAATTCTTCGCGCGACATTACCAAAGTGTCATCCGGAACAAAACCGGTAAGCTCTTCGCGCTTCAGCCACGCGTCGGAAACCTGTGTGTTGAATCCAAACTCCATCAAATGATCACGAAGCATTCTCTGTGAGAAACGATCGGCATGTAGCTTCTCAAGTTCTTTCTCAATAGAGTTGCCGTATTTCTGAAGTTCTTTCTCAATCGTATCCGGATTATTGAACATCTGCTTGTTGACATACGTCACATATTCAAGCACGCCGCCCATATTCACCCAGAATCCTTTTGCATCCTTATCAACGGGCTTCAGGTTCTTGTAAACCGATTCCGGATCAGGAATATATCTTTCGCCATCAGACTTCTCTCCCGGCTTCTTCGTTCCAAGTGTCTTGAAGTGCATGAGAACAGATTCCTCTTCCTTGGTGAGTTTTCCCGCATTGCGAATCGCCCATTGTACAACCGAATCTTTATTTTCCTTATCGAAAAGCGGAACGATTTCTTCAAGACGGCTAATCTCGCCATCGAGCTGATCCATAATTCCGTCATACTCGGCCTGTGCCATTCTATAATCACGTGACCAGGAAGAATCTTCAAACTGTTTGCGAATCGCTTTTTTCTCAATGAACTCAACGAACTCGCGCATTTTCTGACGCTCGCGAAGAACTCCATCTTGCTGACGGAATTGTTCTTTCAATCCATCAACAGTTTTGTAAACACGCACCCATCCTTCAGCAGCTTTTACCTTACTCCACTTCGCGCTTGCCTCATCATATTCCCCTTGAGAAATTGTGTACGCCTTTTCGTAAGACGCGCGATTCTTTTCTGCGAAGTCGCGCTGCTTCTTGCGATTTTCTAATTCTGTTTCAAGTCGCTCCCGCTCTCCAGTAATGCTGTCGAGTTCTCGCTCAACTGCTTCCATATTCAAATCATTCACGCGCTTCTCCAACATGATCTGCTGAAGATTCACGTGCGCCGTTTCTTTCTGTGTACGAACAAGATCACGTCCAACAACTTCGCGTTGCTGATATGCCCAACCTGTTTCAAGCAATAACGCACGATGATTTGCTGCGTCACGTTTTTTCTTGTCTTCAAGAAGAGAAAGAAGTCGATCCTTTTTCAGCTTCACCGTTTCATACACACGTGCGCGACGTTTGTATTCTTCGTGTGCCTCTTCAATTTCTTTTTTGCGCTTCTCGTATTCTTTGTTTTGATCGTCGTCATTTGCGAAGAGGAAGTTCTTCAGATCTTCTGATTTTGCACCAACGCCTTTTCCACGTGCGAATGACTGAATGATCTGCGCAAAAGTTTTCAGTTTTTTATCGTCGTGACTAAAGTCTGTAGATAAAATCTGATTGTTAAACAAGAGACGGTGAAACTCCGAAGTGCGCTGATTGAAGTGCTTCAGAATAAATCCGCGTTTCTCAAAATGATCCTTCAGTTTATCAATTGGAAGAATCTGATTGCCCGGCAAAAAATCGCGATACAGCAGAAACTGATCTGTCGCTTCCAGTGACATTTCAACTTCCGGATCGAAGTTCTGTCCTTTCTGAATCACAAATGGAAATACAGAACGTGCATTCGTTTGTACGTGAGTTCCTATGATCACAAACTTATTGTGTTCAACTTCTACGTTCGCAAATGCATATCCGAAATGGCCTTGCCCCTGATCAACACCTTGCTTGAGGACGATCCCTTCAACAGTTCGCTTCTCAGTTGTCATTACATCTGTTCCTGATTCCCAGAATTCCTTCTTCGCTACAAAAATGAGCTGAAGTAAATCGGCTATCACAGACTTCCCCGAACCAGATCCGCCAGTGAAATCCGTACGAAGTGGGTGAAGAAGATAGTCGCAGTTATTGTGATAGATCACTCCAACAGTAGACAGGGAAAATATTCTTGGGTATTGTTTCATATCTTTTTTAGTTCGGTTGAACCTTGTTCATTGTACGTTGAGCATTGATAATTATTCAGCATCTCCATCTTCAACAGGATACAACCCTCCTGTCTTTTCTTCAATCGAATTCGTTTCATCAATCAAACGATCGATATTATGAATCTCGTAAGAATACATAGTGAAGAGACGCTCAATGGACGGCATGATCTCGAACAACTCTTTGTTGCGCGGATCGAAGTGAATCCAACCTAAACGCTCAAATTCTCTCAATGAGTTGCGCACCCATTCATCAATGGTGTTCTCGTCGATTTCAGTTGCCTCTTTCTCGCGGCGACGCGCAAATAAATTGTAAATGAAATTTTTGTATTCCTCATTCGTTTTCAATAGCTGAATAAAATCCGGAACATAAATATCATTGATAAAATACTTGTCGATGCGGTGAATCTTCAAGAGAAGAATTCCCAGCAGTGTGTGCTCAGGAGTTAATTTCTTGGCGCGAGTTTTCACGATTCCTCGGCTCTCATCATCCATGTCGAGATAATAATACCTGGAATAGTCCGAGCCCTTGCCAGCCAAATTAACTTTGAAAAGATTTCTGTAGTACAGACGAAGATCTTCCTCAAATTTTTCTACAAAGTTGAACAGCTCCACTTGGTGAGGATAGTTCTGGACGTGTTGCCCACTCTTAAACATAAAATCAACTTCGGCGAAAACTCCTTCCGCCTCTTCTGACTCTAAGAAGCTGTATTTCTTACTTGCATTTTCCATATTCCTATGCTTGGGTGTTTAGGGTCAAGATTAAATTCTTCACTTACTGTTACTTCGAAATCAGGATTCTTGGTGAACTCCTTCAGAACCATTGTCGCTTCTTTCACCGCTTCTTCATAATCATTGTCCTTGTTCATGATTTTGTAGTAGTAGTCAGAGAAGTTGATTTCTTTTTTCTTCTCTATATCCGCAGAGATGATATTAAACCACTCTTCAATGCGTTTCTCGCGAGCCATGTAACGTCGACGTTCGTCAGCTTGTCTCGACAAATCATCTTCGTCCCACGTCAATGTCTGAAGCTGAATCGGAGGCGGCTCGAGCAATTGCCAATAATCAATTCCGGTAAGTCGTGAGCGATCGTTGCACACATCCTTTTCCTGAATATTTTTTGGAAGAAACACTTCCACCTCATGCACTCTGCGGTCTTTGAGTTTCTTCGTGCGAGAAAACTTGCTTGACGAATTCTTGAACATGTACAGGAGAAAAGATTCGATCTTCCGATCGTAATCACGCTTCTCAAAATCATTGTACAGCTTATTGATTTTTGGCTTGATCCTGTCAATGGTGTGCGACACGTTGATCAAGCGCATCTCGATGTCTTTGAAATAGCCGCGTACATCGCGCTTCATTTCACGGAACTCAAATTCAACTCCAAGATTCGCGTCGTCAAGCAACTGTTTGATATCGTCCTTCGAAGAGAATGCACTTGAAAGTTTGTCGGCCTGCTCTTTGATGCGATCAAGCAAAGCCTCACATCCGATAAGCATCTCACGGAAGTTGTCGTAATCGTTTTTTACAAGATCATTCAGTTGGTCAACCGTGTCTTCGATCTGCGCTTGCAGAGCGCGCAGCTGTGCAGAAATATCTGCTTTATGTTTGAAAAATTGCGTGTGATACCAGTGACGAAAATCTTCCAGACTCTCCAGCTTCAATCCAAGCAACATCACCAGGTCATTGAATGTTTTCTGGATCTGTGATGGATTAATTGCAGTATGCACTTCGCGCTCGAGCATGTCGCAGAAATTCTCCGCATACGTACTCAGCTGATATGATTTCTCTTCAATGTTTTTGTCAATGAAGTGACGCAAGAGTCTGTGAATCGTCTCATCGTACTTCTGCGTTTCTTCTCCACGACCGGAGGCTTGGCCAAGATCAGCAAGCACCTGCTTGATCGTCTCAACAATGATCCGCTCGGGAAATGCACGCTCAATGATTCCTGCGCGTACTTTCTGAAAAATTGCCAAAACAATCAGGCCGTCCTCTTGTCGCGGCACAAGCAAATTGTACTTGTCGCGAAGGATTTTTGGGAAATGAAGAGGCCTGGAGGTACGTAATGCTGGCGGGATTAAAGATAATTGCTCCATAGAGAACAAATATATCCGCTAGAGGCACTGGTTTTCATTGGTGTTAACAGTTTGTTCATACCTTCTCCAAGCCCTTGAAAACTCGGCCGCAATGTTGAAATCTTTTGCCAATTTTTGCTTGGCTAAGCCCTAGGTTTTCTCTACATGTTGTTAGAGAAATTCCATCTGAGAATTGCAATTTTCCGAATATCTGTTGTGCGTGACAGAATTTCTTGGAGTCCTCCGAAATTTTCAATCGCAAAGTTTGGGTTCAACAAAAATTAGGGATGGGGTCAATCGGTTGGAATGCGCCAGTCAATTAGGAAATAACGCGAACAATAACCGCGCTTACTTATTAGCCTTTTGCGTCAGCAGCCAACTACGCGCGTCCTCCTCTTCAGTGAAAATCCGTGTCGGTTGTCCCGGCTTGTGAAACTGAATGAAAAAATTTCCAACCAATTTCATAGAAAGTTCATTGGCCAAGATTGCAAAAGCGGAAATATACTTTTGCAATTCACCGCTGGACGCAAATTCCCGCGCTTCTGATGAAAGTGAAGGATTTGTGCGAAGATCAATCAGCACACGAAAATATTCCGTTTCCACCTGAGTCTTTTTCGCAAGCTCCATAATTTGCAATGCGTCCTCCAATGTAATTTCTGCATTTGCGTCGAATGTGAGCCACGACAGTCCGTCCTCGTCCGACCAAATGGCGGCTTTCCCGGGAATCTCACTCAAATTATTTCTCGCTCGAATTTTCATGTGCTTTGAGAAGCTAAATAAAGCAATCTGCAACGCAAAGTCAATGGCAAAATGCTTTCATTTCGAAGTTGTAGTTGGTTGTTGACATGGCCAATGTTGATAACACCCGCGCTCCTGTTGAAATCCGCTAAAATCTCAGATTACATTTACAACATGGTCCTCAATTACATCTGGATTTCGTTTTTCGTAGTGGGATTCATTGTTGCCATTGCCCGCACGATTTACGGATTTGCTTGCGGATCAGAAGCCGATGCGCACATTTTCACGACTCTGGGAATGGGAACGTTTGAGTCGGCGAAATCAGCGTTCTCTGTTGCGCTGTGGTTAACCGGAACGCTCACATTGTGGATGGGCCTGATGCGCGTTGGAGAAAAAGCCGGAGCTGTAAATTTTCTGGGGAGAATCATCGGTCCGTTTTTCGCGCGTTTATTTCCGGCTATTCCAAAAGGACATCCAGCACAAGGACAAATCATGTTGAATTTTTCTGCGAATATGCTTGGCTTGAGCAACGCAGCAACGCCAATGGGTTTGAAAGCTATGCAAAGTCTTCAGGAATTAAATGAAGAGAAAGAAACGGCTTCGAATTCCATGATCATGTTTCTTGCGCTCAACACTGCAGGTTTAACATTAATCCCGGTTACAATTCTGGCATTGCGAGCGTCAAACGGTTCGGCGAATCCTACTGACGTTTTTGTTCCTATTCTCATCAGTTCTTTTTGTGCTACTCTGGTTGCTGTTTTGACTGTTTCACTTCGACAGCGCATACTTAACAAACAACTTCTCTTATGGCTTCTCGGTGGAATTGCCTTAATGAGTCTTGTGATATTTTCATTTCTCAAACTTCCGCCTGGTGTTCGTACAGAGATTTCCAGTGTTGGTGGAAATTTTTTGCTCATGTCAATCATCGTCACCTTCCTCACTGTTGCGGCATTTAAGAAAGTGAACGTGTATTCAGAATTTATCGAAGGCGCGAAAGAAGGATTTGGAACCATGATGAAAATTGTTCCATACCTGGTTGCAATGATCGTTGCCATTGGTGTTTTCAGAAATTGTGGTGCAATGGATTATATCAAAGATGGAC
This sequence comes from uncultured Chryseobacterium sp., assembly GCA_964495745.1. GTDB lineage: Bacteria > Bacteroidota > Bacteroidia > Palsa-965 > Palsa-965. The sequence continues at coordinate 24,953 of CAZBYM010000003.1, forward strand.
TTGTCTGGTTGTTCACACAATTGAATCTCGACACGCAATTTGTTCCTGCCATTCCTGTGGCGTTGATGAAACCATTGAGCGGAGGAGGAACAGAAGGATTAACAATTGATATTCTGAAAACGTATGGAGCCGATTCTTTTGTCGGACGATTAGCTTCTATCATGTACGCCTCTGCAGATACAACCTTTTACATCGTTGCTTTGTATTTCGGTTCTGTTGGAATAAGAAACACGCGCTACGCAGTTACAGCTGGCTTGATCGCGGATCTTGCAGGGATTCTGGCGGCGATATTTGTAGCGTACTTGTTTTTTGGTTGAGTAATAATGTCGTCCCTTCGCACTTTACATTTTCACCAACTTCAGTTTGACCGGCGAGTCTGCATTTTCCAGCACAACGAAATACAATCCGGAGCCCAGAGTTTTTGTATCCAGAACATAAATATTGTCACTGTTCTTCTCAAACCCGATCGCAATTCTTCGTCCGTGTAAATCTTCCAGATAAAGCCCAACAGGTTGCGCGCTGCCAGCGTTCACGAATACAAAATCTCCTGCCGGATTCGGAAACAAATAAGCAGAATTCGCATCGGGAGGAATGGATGACACCGACAATGGGCTTACATCAACGCTGTCGCAGAAAGTATCACTTCCGCACTCATTCGTAACAACGAGACAAACGTTATACGTTCCGGCATTGAGGTATGTATTGGACGCGTTCGGTGTAAATGCATAATTGCCGTCACCAAAATACCATGTATAAGTGCTCATCGAAGTCTGCGATTGCGATAAGTCAGTTACGTTTGTTGTCAAGCCACTTTCAGAGTGAGAAAATCCTGCCGTGGGTGTCCACGAACAGCAATTCACCAATACGGCTGGAGAAGAAGCTGTTTCCAGAAACGTGTTATCAATAGTCAATGCAGGAGTGAACACAGTTAACAGAAGCGTGTCAATTGCACTTGATGTATAAACTGCAACCAGGGGAACAACGTTATTTTCGTTGCACAAAACATCGCCGGCGAAATCAGACACGATCAGATTCATAGCAGTAGTGAAATAACCTGTAGTTGCAATCACGGCAATATTATTTCCATTCAAGCAAAGATCATATCCCGATTCATTAATAACGACGCTTGACATATCTCCTAAGTCGTGAGCCCAAACCAATCCTCCGCTGATGTCTGTTTTGAATAACAAAGCCTGCTGCGAATTACCGTAACTGTAAGTAAATCCCGTTATAATAAATCCTTGTCCGTTATCGTCAAAGATGTGCTGCCCTAAATCGACATCAGGTCCCGAGTAGGTCTTCATCCACAAAACAGTTCCAAGATTATTGATAGATAAAATAAATGTTTCCGCTTGCGACATCATCAACTGATCGACATATCCGGTAATCACCAATTCCTGATTTGCGGTTTCCAGAAGATCGTAGCCACGCTCATCGCCTCCCACACTACCATAAGTTTTTACCCATTGAATAGCGCCGTTTGAAGTTAACGTTGCCACCAAAATATCTTTGTCGCCGCCCCAGCCATTCTCTGTATAACCAGTTACAGCGTATCCTCCATTGCCCAATGCAACAATCGCAACCGCGCGATCCAAAACTCCGCCCTGAAAAGCCGTCTTCCCAAAAACTGTTGACCACACAAGATTGCCTTGAGAATCTGTTTTCACTACCAACGCACTTTGATCCGACCACGTGACATCGCCTCCGTAAATTCCGCAAGCAACAAATCCACCGTCTTGTGCAAGACAAACCGAGTATCCTGTCTCATCTGCAGACCCACCAAAGGAATTCGCCCAAAGAAGAACGCCGTTTGAGTCCGTACGCATGATCAATAAATCCTGATCGCCACCCAAAAAATTATTTGTTGTGCCACACAAAATATAACCGCCATCCGGCAACACGCGCACGCAATTTGCTGAACTTTGAGAAACAGAATCTCCCCCATACGTTTTCGTCCACATCGGTACGCCATAATCATCCACCCGGGCGAGATAAATTTCATCGGAACTCATACTCAGATTACTTGCGGTACCTGCAAGAATATATCCTCCTCCAGGACAAGGTTCCATAGCACGCCCTTCGCTGTAGTTGAATGAACCCGAAGGAAGAATTAGTTTATTAAATGTTTGCTGACCAAACCCGGATGTCTGCAAAGACAAAAGAGTAATCGTCGTCAGTACTATGGGCGATCTTTTGAAGAAATTCTTCATGATGGTTTTTTTAACATAGTTAGTTGATTGGCTAACCAAGCGACATGATTTTCCTCATTACGAGGGTGATTTTCAGTCAGGATTATTATGATTTGTGACATCCATGCATCTGTTGCATTACTTGTTTGCCACTGTTCGCTTATCATTATTGTTGTACATCTTTCTTTTTTCCATCGCGATCAAGTCGAACAATTCAAGCAGATTTTGGTCGCCGGAATCGGGGGCACAACATTATTGGCTTGATTGACCATAAAAACACAGCCGTTACCAGGTTCGCCCAGCCGGAAACCGAAGACCCAGAACCGGGAACAGTTAGTATCTTTGCCTCACATGAAAATCTCCGCATCCATCTACTCCACTTCCCGCGATCTTGAAAGCGTAGTGAAAGATTTAGATGCACATCGGATCGATCTTTTTCATGTCGACTGTAACGATGATCCGAAAGTGTTTGATGACATCGCGAAAATTCGCACCATCAGCAAAACGCCCGTAGATCTTCACATTATTTCTTCGACTCCGGAAAAATATTTTCCTCTGCTCGAGAAAACGCCTTGCGATTATGTGACTTTTCAATTCGAAGATCTTCCTGGCAAACTTGAAATTCCAAAAACCATTTCTGGAAAGCTCGGACTTGCCATTACTGCAGTTTCCGATATCGACGCGTTTGAACCTTATGCCGATCGTTTCGATTTCATGCTTATGATGGCCACCATTCCTGGAAAAAGCGGAGGAGAATTCAACAAAGATATTTTCAGGAAAATCCGCATGTTCAAAAAACGATATCCTGAAAAACGCGTCCATGTTGATGGTGGAGTAAACGGAGAAGTTTCTTTCATCTTGCGTAATATGGGTGTGTATGCTTCTGTTTCCGGGTCGTATTTGTTCAAAGCAGAAACGATTGGATCTGCATTGCTCAATTTGAAAACGCACGAGAATGAATCGCATTTCCTGGTGAAAGATTTCATGTTTACCAACGGGGAAATTCCTGTTTTGCGTTCGGGTGAAAGAAGTTTTGAAAATGTTCTGAGAAACATTGAAGAATTTCAAATGGGATTCACAATCCTCGCCGACAACAACAACAAACTCGAAGGAATTATCAGCAACGCAGATGTTCGCAAAGGATTATTGAAAAATATCGGTAAGCTAGAT
>CAZBYM010000004.1:0-27739 GCA_964495745.1 uncultured Chryseobacterium sp.
CAACTCCCGTATCTGCACTCATTCACGCAGCTACAATGGTAACATCGGGTATTTACATGATCACGCGTTCTGCAGTGTTCTATGTAAATGCTCCAATCGCAAGTGAAGTCGTTGCAATCGTTGGATTGATGACTGCACTTTTCGCTGCCACCATTGGATTGATGCAGACCGACATCAAAAAAGTTCTTGCGTATTCTACGGTCAGTCAGCTTGGGTTAATGTTCCTTGGACTTGGCGTTGGTGCGTTTACCGGCGGTGTTTTTCACGTAATGACACACGCGTTTTTCAAAGCGTTGCTGTTCCTCTGCGCAGGATCTGTTATTCACGCGATGAGCGGAGAGCAAGACATTCGTAAAATGGGCGGACTGAAAAAAGCATTGCCGATTACACATCTTACTTTTCTCATTGGCACATTGGCAATTTCCGGATTGCCTCCATTCTCCGGATTCTTTTCAAAAGATGAAATTCTTGCGCACGCATACGAACACAACAAATTGTATTGGTTGTTTGGAATCATTGCGTCAATGATGACTGCATTTTATATGTTCCGTTTGTACTTCTTGACATTCCACGGTTCTTTCCGCGGAACGCATCATCAGAAAGAACATTTGCATGAGTCTCCAAAGAGCATGACGGTTCCGTTGGTAATTCTTGCTATACTTTCCATTGGCGGAGGTTTCCTTGGAATTCCAAATGGGCATCAGCACCTGCTGCACTTCTTCCTGAAGCCCGCATATGCATTTGGTCATTCCGGAACATGGATCAACGACCCGCATCATTTTGATGCACACGAAGCAACGATGATGGGATTTGCTGTTGCTGGAGCGCTCGCTGCGATATACTTCGCATACATGATGTATAAAAAGCATGGTGTTCTTCCTGAAGCAAGTGAAGCGACTATGAAAAAACCACAACGCATCATTTTCAATAAATACTACGTCGATGAAATTTATGATGCAGTCATTCGCAAACCTCTCGACAAGATTTCTGAATTCGCATACCGCTTCCTCGAGATAAAAGGAGTTGACGCAGTAGTAAATGGAATCGGAACCGGCGTTCGCAAGGCAGGAGATGGAGTAAGACTTTTACAGGCCGGAACGTTGGGCTTTTATGTATTCGCCATGGCGATCGCAGTGATTCTCATTTTCATTCTCAAAGTATTTTGATCAAGTAGTGATTAAGTTATGATAACAGCATTATTAATCGGTTTACCACTCGTTGCAGCTCTCCTCCTGCTTTTTGCCAATGGAGAAGGCGCTAAACGAATTGCATTTGTCGCCGCGCTTGCCGAGCTCGGACTTGCGCTCGCCGCATTCTGGTTTCTCAAAACAGGCTCGCCTGATGATCCTGCGCTCGCTCAACGCATGAGCATGGACGTTCCGTGGATTTCTTCCATCGGAGTTAATTTCGCAGTTACGCTCGACGGCATCAGCATGGTGCTCGTATTACTCACTTCGTTTCTTGTCCCGGTAATTATTCTCAGCGGTTTCGGAAAAAAACATGAGAATCCTTCCCTCTTCTATGCGCTTGTGATGTTCATGCAAATGGCGCTCATAGGAGTATTTGTTGCTCGTGATGGATTTCTCTTCTACATTTTCTGGGAGCTCGCATTGATTCCGATTTATTTTATCTGCTTGTTATATGGCGGAGAAAATCGCGGCAAAATTACTTTCAAGTTTTTCGTCTATACACTAGCTGGAAGTTTATTCATGCTCGCGGCGTTGATTCTGCTTTATCAGAATACACCAATCAGTGTTGCCGGTACGCACACATTTGCAATTGATGCGCTGTATGATGCCGGACAAAATGTACTTACGAAAACAGAACAAGCATGGGTGTTCTGGGGATTGTTCGTTGCATTTGCAATCAAGATGCCGGTCTTTCCTTTTCATACCTGGCAACCCGATACATACGTAACAGCGCCAACGCAAGGAACAATGTTACTCTCCGGAATCATGTTGAAGATGGGAACATACGGTTTGATCCGCTGGCTTCTTCCAATGACTCCAGACGCACTTGAAGCATGGGGGCCAACAGTTGTTGTGTTATCTATAATCAGTGTAGTGTATGCATCTGCACTTGCGCTCGTTCAAAAAGATTTCAAACGACTTATCGCGTATTCGTCCATCGCGCACGTCGGATTAATTTCTGCCGGCATCATGGCGTTCTCATTGAAAGATGGCGGCACAGAAGGAATCACTGGCGGATTAATTCAAATGTTCAGCCATGGAGTAAACGTTGTTGGACTTTTCTTCATCGCAGATATTCTATTCACAAAAACAGGAACGCGTGAAATAAATCAGCTCGGAGGAATCAGAAACGTATCGCCACAATTTGCGAGTCTCTTTTTGATTATTCTTCTTGGCTCAGTTGCATTGCCATTGACCAACGGATTCGTTGGAGAATTTCTTTTGTTGAACGGCATTTACCAATACAGCATGTGGGCTTGCATTTTCGCTGGGCTCACAGTTATTCTTGGAGCAGTGTATATGCTGAGAAGTTATCAGGTCATCATGCTCGGAGAAACAAATAAATTAACAGCGGGTTTTGCTGCGCTGACAGGAAATGAGAAAACAATTCTCGTCATTGTTTGTGCTGCCGTTCTTGCGTTTGGAATTTATCCAAAACCATTACTTGATATTATGCAGAATGATGTGAACGCATTGGCGACAATGATTACATCTTCAGTAAAACCATAAATGATTCATCGGTAGCACCGAATAAAATATGAAAGCAATTCTCTTACTCTCCGGTTTAGGCATCATCGCCTTATTTGCGGAGCTCTTCCGATTCAGGAAAGCCTTGTTCCCGATTGTGGTACTTGGGCTTCTTGGCACGATCGCCGTAACTGTTTCTTATTGGTGGTATGATGATGGAGCATACAATCAGTACTTCGCCGGCATGATCGACTTTCAGGGATCATCCGTAATTACTTCTGTAATTATCTTATCAGTTGCTTTGTTGTGGTTCATCATGTCTTCGCATTATCTCAGAACCGAAACGTCCGAAACAGATCACACAGCATTAATTCTCTTCTCACTTGTTGGCGCCTTGATTCTGACGTGCTACACCAATCTCACCATGTTGTTTCTTGGAATTGAAATTCTCTCGATTCCGCTGTACGTTCTTGCGGGAAGCAGAAAAACAGATTTGGGCTCCAACGAAGCTGCATTCAAATATTTCCTTCTTGGTGCATTCGCTTCGGCGTTTCTCCTCTTCGGAATTTCATTGGTGTTCGGCGCTGTTGGTTCGTTCGACAATCGCGCCATCGGAGAATACATCGCAATGAACAGCGACAAACTTCCTGGATTTTTCTACGGAGGCGTTGTGCTGATTCTTGTAGGAATGCTCTTCAAGATTTCTGCTGCACCATTTCACTTCTGGGCTCCTGATGTGTATCAAGGATCTCCAACAGTATTTACTGCATTTATGTCGACTGTTGTAAAAACTGCAGCTATCGTTGCTATCATGCGCTTGTTCCTTTCCATCGTGTTCGGTGGTATTGGCGAATTCTGGATTCCTATTCTCGGCGTCTGCGTTGGTTTGACTTTCGTAATTGGAAATCTTTCTGCTGCGGTACAAACAAGCGTGAAGCGCATGCTCGCGTTCTCCAGTATTTCTCACGCAGGATTTTTGTTGCTTGCGGTTGTTGCCGCGACCGGCTTTTCTGCTAAAGCAATTATTTTCTACACCGTTGGATATTCAATCGCCTCACTCGTGGCATTCACCGTTTTGTTGAATGTAATTCGCATTGCCGGCGGCGACAACATTGATAACTTCAACGGACTCGCCAAGAAAAATCCATTGCTCGCAGTTGTAATGTGTATCGCCTTACTTTCTCTCGCTGGAATTCCGCCAACCGCAGGTTTCTTCGCGAAATATTATGTGCTCACCGCTGCGATCGGAACCGGACATTATTGGTTGGCAATCATCGGAATTCTTTCTTCACTGGTTGGCGTGTATTACTACTTCCGCATCATTATCGCTATGTACTTCCGCGAATCAAACGACGAACACACTTACACTGTTGATGCACAACATCAGGCTTTGCTCTTCGTAACTGCGGTCGCTACAATTGTGCTCGGACTTCTTCCTGATCTTATTCTCAATATCGGTGCGCCTGTTGCAGCCGTTGCAGAATCATTGCCTCAATAAGTGCATAAGTCATTGTAACGGTTAACTTTGAACGGTGAACCTATTTAACTGTGAACTTTTTGACCGTGAAACTTAAACGCCCTGGACTTTCCTTCTGGATTCTTATCGGATTAATCGCGGGAATCGTGGCCGGTATCATCGCGCACGACATGATCTGGGACGGTTACAACGCCGGTTCTCATAGTGAGTTCATTCAGAAAGGTGTAAAGAAACTGATTCCGCTTCAAGTAAGGGGATTCGCTCTGCTGAGCAATATTTTCCTCAGCCTCGTAAAAGTTATTGTTGCGCCACTTGTTTTCTCTTTACTTCTTGTTGGGCTTGTCAAAACAGGAAACTTCAAGGCAATGGGAAGAATCGGCTTGAAGACCATGTTGTATTTCACATTCGCAACATTAATTGCGCTGACGATGGGGCTGGTAATCGTAAATATTTTCGAGCCGGGAAAAGCATTGCACATTACTGAAGCAACAGAAAAAGTTGTAGCCGTAAAAACATTTGAACCAACGGATTTTATTCTGCACATTTTTCCGAAGAACATTATTGATGCAATGGCGCACAATGACATTCTTCCAATAATCGTGTTCGTACTTTTCTTCGCAGCTGCTGTTGCTGCCATTGGTGAAAAAGGAAAAATCGTTCTTGATTTTTTCGACGCCATTGCGCACATCATGTTGAAAGTAACCGGCTATGTCATGTACTTCGCACCACTCGCAGTTTTTGGAGCCGTCGCCGCGGTCATAGGAGTGCATGGCCTCGGGATTCTCGCTGGTTATGTAAAACTCATTGCGTGTTTCTTCGGCGGACTTGCAACATTCCTTTTCGTTGTGCTTCCACTTATCTGCATGTTTGCGAAAGTTGAATATTTCAAATTACTCGCTTACATCCGTGAGCCAATGCTCATCGCATTCGGAACATCAAGCTCAGAAGCTGCAATGCCGAAAACAATTACCGCACTCGAGCGATTTGGTTGTCCGGAAAGAATTATCGGATTTGTTTTGCCACTCGGTTATTCTTTCAATCTCGATGGCTCAATTATGTACATGACGTTCGCAACCGTTTCTATCGCGCAGGCTTACGGATTTGATTTAACGCTTGGGCAACAAATCACAATGATGCTCATGTTGCTCGTTACAAGCAAAGGACTGGCTGGAGTTCCGCGCGCATCTCTCGTTGTTATCGCAGGAATGCTCGACGCATTTGGAATTCCTGCAGAAGGACTTGCAATTATTATCGCTGTCGATTGGCTCCTTGATATGGGTCGCTCCGCCACAAATGTGGCCGGCAATGCAGTGGCAACCGCTATCATCAGTCGTTGGGAAGGCGTGCTTGGGCAACCCGGAATTGAAAACGAAAAAAAAGTTTAACCACTTAGGCACTTAGTACATTTAGGTTTCGCTTAGCACTAAGTGAAACCTTTAGTGACCTACGTGCCTAAGTGGTAAAGAAAGCGATGCTGGATTTCCTAAAACAACTCACCGACCCCGAATCCATCATCTCCTACGGAGGCCTCGCGCTCCTGTTATTTGTTGTCTTCGCTGAAACCGGCTTGCTAATCGGATTCTTTCTTCCCGGCGATTCTCTCATTTTTATTTCCGGTCTCATCTGCCGAACCAAGCCTCAACTTCTCGATGTAAATATTTTCGTTTTGTTGCTCTTGCTCGTCATTGCGGCCGTCCTGGGAAACATGGCTGGATACTGGTTTGGATTTAAAGTTGGTCCGCCCTTGTTCGAACGTAAAGATTCGTGGATTTTCAAGAAAAGATATCTCGAAACGACCACCGCGTTTTATACGAAAAATGGTGGAAAAACTCTGATTTTGGGTCGTTTTTTGCCAATTATTCGAACTTTTGCCCCGATTTTGGCTGGAATTATCAAAATTCCGTTTCCTCGTTTTATGGTCTACAATCTGGTGGGCGCAGTTGCATGGATCGGAAGCCTCGGCTTAGCAGGATATTTCCTCGGACAAATCAAATGGGTACAGGAAAATATCGGCTTTATCGTCATCTTCCTGATTATTGTTACGCTAATCCCAGTCGCCACAGCATGGGCCAGAGGCAAAAGGAGTTAATCGTGATACACAATATCCTTGGCGTCCTTGGTGTCCTTGGCGGTTGATTTTTGATGTTTGCACTAAACGCCGCCTACCATCTGATTCAAACCACTTGTGAAATCCCTCTTTCACGAACGATTTCTTCTCCGCAACTTCGTTTCACTAATCACGAAAACGCCCATTCTCCTCGTGCAAAAAATGGGTTTTCTATTGTAAAACTGATTTTGTAAGTTTGACTCCCTTTGAAAGGAGCCTGTTTGCGGAAAATTAACCTTGTAATCTGTTAATACGTGGTGTTGTCCGTAGGTAGTGCTAGTCTCCAAAATAATAAACAACGATTAACTAAATAAACATCCAAAACAAAACCGCTATGAGCAAGAAGAAGTCCTCGAATATACAGGCCTACTTCACGATTGGAATTTTTATCGTGGAATACATTATCAGCTACTTTATCTACGCAAAAGTGCTTGGAAGTCCTGCGAATTTCGAAAACATGGATCCTGATAAAGGGCATCCGCATAATGTACTTGGTACAGTCTACAAAGGCGGTTTCATTGTACCAATTCTAATGACCATTAACCTTGTCATCATTACTTTTTTCATTGAGCGCTTGATCACTTTGCTTCGCGCACGCGGAACCGGTAACGTTACCAATTTCGTTGTTAACATCCGCGAGCTTGTTGAGAATGATCGTATAGACGAAGCTCTTGTTGCTTGCGACCGCCAGAAAGGTTCAATCGGAAATGTTGTTCGGGCAGGACTCGAAAAATATTCGCTTGTAGTTAACGATTCTTCAATGGATAAAGAGTCTAAAATGGCTGCAATCCAGAAAGATCTTGAAGAGTCAACTTCGCTTGAACTTCCAATGCTTTCTAAGAATCTTGTTATTCTTTCGACTTGCGCTTCGATCGCAACGCTCGTTGGTTTGATTGGAACTGTGTTGGGAATGATTAAAGCCTTCGCCGCTCTTGCTAACGCAGGCGCTCCGGACGCTAACGCTCTTGCGATCGGTATCTCTGAAGCCTTGATCAACACTGCACTTGGTATTACAGGTTCTTGTTTTGCGATCATTTTCTTCAATATGTTCACAACGCAAATCGACCGCATCACTTATGGCATTGACGAAGCAAACTTCAGTATCCTGCAGACATTCGCAGCGAAAAAGCACTAAGCAGTCAATTCACAGATTCTGAAATCTTAAACCGAAAAGGAAATGCCAAAAATTAAAATGGGTCGTGGTACGCCTTCGTTGGATATGACTCCAATGGTGGATCTCGCGTTCCTTCTGGTAACCTTCTTCATGCTTACCGCTACAATGCGGACTCCGGAACCGGTGATGGTGGATACGCCACAATCGATTTCTGATGTTCTTCTTCCTAAAAACACCATGCTGATCACCATTGATACAGGTGGACGAGTATTCTTCAATCTTGAAGGCTACGATGTTCGTGTCAAAATGTTGCAACGCATGATGGGGCAATATCCCGCAGTGAAATTCACTGAAGAACAGATCAACAGATTTGGTTCGATGCAGTCATTTGGAGTTCCAATTACGGAATTACCAGCTTACATCTCCGCTGATGAAAAGGGACGTAAGACAATGGACGATGCAACGAAGGGAATTCCAATTGATACGACTGATAACAAAGACGAGCTTTCGTATTGGATCAACTACGCACGTATTGAGGAATTCACTTGGAGAAAAGAGCAGGAAACGCAAGGCAAAAAAGTTGAAGAGATGCGCGTTGCGCTTAAGGCAGATGGAAAGGCGAAGTACAAGAAAATTGACGCGGTAATCGCTTTGTTCAAGAAACAAGACGTGTATCGATTCAACTTGATCACCGACCTCGAAGAAGACCCGAACAATGCGGCGCCCGCGCCGGCCAAATAATTGAAATCCCGTTATGGAATCTTCATTTGTCCTGCATCTTATGGACAGAACGAAGATCGAAAACGGGGAAAACGAAAGTCTAACCGAACGAATACAATAATACAATGGCAGAAATAGCAGACGGTGGTGGTGGTGGTGGCAAACACGCCAAAAAGGGTCGCGGTGCGAGAGGAAATCCTCGTATCGATATGACCCCGATGGTAGATTTGGCCTTCCTGCTTCTCACGTTCTTCGTCCTTACATCAAACCTGAACAAGGCGAAGACAATGGAAATGACTGTTCCGAAAAAAGCAAACACCAAAGAAGACAACGTTAAGATCAACTACAAACTTGCGAATACAATTTTGTTAGATGGAAACAAAAACGGGATCATTTATTACTATCCCGGAATGCTTGGCGACACAACGCAATTGTATGAGCTGAGTCTCGATCCAAAGAAGGGTGTTCGCAAAATGATTTCTGTGAAGAATGCGAAAGTTCAGGGCGAGATGAAGTTTCTTCGCGAAGTCTACAAAAGTGGAAAGTTTGCCCAAGCTCAATATGACAAGCTGAAACAATTAGTGAAAGATAAGACCACGCCTAATGACATTGAACTTGCCGAAGCAGCAACAGGAGACAGCGTGAACCTGAAACGTAAACGCGAAGATTATTCGGAAGCAATAGGCTATCTGGATAGAGATTTCAAAGCTGGCGAAATGACTGACACAACTTTCAAAAAAGTGTACAGTGTTATCAGCAATGACAACGAAGCGCCATTCTTCATTATCAAGTGGTGCGGAGATGCAACTTACGCTGATGTAATTAACGTTGTGGATGAACTAAAGATTGGAGATGCAAACAAATACGCGCTGACAACTTTTGATCCTGCAGAATTAAGATCCCTGTCAGCAAAGACAGGAATTCAATACCCGGAGTTATTGGCTTTGCCTCCTGAAGAGGCTGAGCCCGATGCTCCATAAATGATATTTAAAACCAAAGCTTATGGCTAACTGGAGTAATGAAATATCGGAAGAACGCAATGACCTTGTGTTCGAAACGCGGAATAAAGCGTACGGCGCTTATGAGATCCGCCGGAACTATGGTCGCATTGTGGCAATTGCCGGAGGTAGCTCAACACTTGCGCTCGTGGTATTTCTTGCATTGCATCACTTCATCATGAAGGAAAACATTGTTGCAGACAAGAAAGATCAGAAAAATGTGGTTGTGGTTTTGAAAGAACCACCTCCTGTAAACAAGGACGAACCACCACCGCCGCCACCGCCGCCACCACCGCCACCACAAGTGAAAATGGTTCAGTTTACCGAGCCGGAAGTAACTATGGAAGACGTGCCGCCGCCGGTTGACCAGTCAAAGCTGGACAAAGAAATCGGCGACAAAGACACCGAAGGTGATGCTGAGATTCCGCCAGAGGATATTGATCCGGGCGCGCAGAAAGACGTTGAAGAAAAAGATGAGGCTGCTCTCACATTTGCAGAGGAAATGCCAAAAATGCCCGGCGGAGAAGATGCTTTTCAAATCTATCTGGCAAAGAATATCGTTTATCCTCCTGCAGAAAGAGAAATGGGTAAATCAGGTGTGGTTTACGTATACTTTGAAGTTGGAAAAGACGGAACTATTGGTAACGTGAGAACTGAGCGCGGTGTTCAAGGCGCTCCCGGTTTCCAGAAAGAAGCTGAACGCGTGATCAAAGCAATGCCACCTTGGGAGCCCGGCAAAATGAATGGCCGTTCCGTAAAAGTTGGGCAGACAGTTCCGATCCGATTCGAACTTAAGTAACAAAAACTGGATTGATCCTCGGCGACCCAAGATCCGGAAAAGCATCAGGCGTGCTTTCATTCACGATGGTGTTTATCTACATCGGCTTGGGTTGCGTTTTTTTGTTCACCTCCCAATGGGTTGAAACATATCCGAAACCGATGCGCACGTACATTGGACTTGTTCTCGTGGCGTGGGGATTATTCAGAGGAGTTATTACCTGGAACAAAATCCGACGTAGTCAAAATGAAGACAATGACGAATAAGCTCTTGCTTTTTGCTCCTTTGTTTTTGTTGTTGTCCGGCTCCTGCGGTTCTTCCGCTGATGTTGAGATTGACACACCAACACGAGGAAAAATTACAATGGCCGTTGATGAAAACGTTCAATCACTCGCAGAAGAGCTAGTTGACGTTTTCGAAACTTCTTATCCCGATGCTTTTCTGATGACTTCATTCAAAAGCGAAGCGGAGGTAATCAATGATCTTTACAACGATTCATCACAGCTGGCCATCATGACCCGCCGACTAAATGCCGATGAGAGAAAGTATTTCGAAAGTCTGAAATACGGAATCGAAGAAATCAAAATTGGCTACGATGCAATTGTGTTTATCATCAATACAGAAAATGGCGATACTGCATTTTCCCGCGCAACATTGAAAAAAATGCTCACAGGCAACGACTCGCTGTGGTCGCAGATTTCTCCCGACTCAAAAATGGGGCGCATAGACGTGGTTTTCGACAACGGTGCTTCATCCAATCTGCGATTCCTTACTGATTCACTCTTGGGTGGAGAAAAGCCCGGAAAAAACGTTTTTGCTGTGTCTAATGCCGATTCAGTAATTGATTACGTGAGCAGAAATCCCGGTGCGATTGGAGTCATTGGATTGAATGCTATTGGTGATAACGACTCCGAAGAGGCTAAAGCGCGCAAAGATAAAATCAGGGTTTGTGCTGCAGGGCAAGACACATTAGCAGCCTATACGCCCAGTCAATCGGCGATTGTGACCAGAAAATACCCTTTTGTTCGCGAAATCTGGATAGTTAAAATCGGAAAAAGAGTTGGTCTTGGCACAGGCTTTGCCTCCTTTGCATTGAGCGAACGCGGTCAACTGATTGTGCAACGTGCAGGATTGGCTCCGGCGGTTCCGGCAGAAAGAAAAATAGAATTAACAACATACTAGAGAAGAGTAATTATTTTTGCCGCTCTCATTTGTCAGTTCGAGCGCAGTCGAGAACGACAAATGAAACAGTTGCAAAAACAAAATAAGTACAATATGAAAACGCATTTGAAATTCGTAGCAGCAATCGCCCTTTTGATAGGTGCCGGAACCGCAGTCAAAGCACAAACTTTGAAAGAAGCGATTCAATTGACAGAGAACGAACAATATGTCGCTGCCAAAGCTGCATTCAAAAAACTGATTGTTGCCGAACCTACGAATGGAGACAACTTCTTTTATTACGGAGATCTCCTACTGAAAATGGATGACGTTGATTCTGCGAATATTATTTTCCAGAAAGGTGTTGATATCGAGCCCACCAATCCGCTTACTCATGTTGGAAAAGGTCGCGGCCTGATGTACAAAGGAAATGTAGAAGAGGGAATGAAAGAGATTTCTCAGGCAGAGGCGCTCATCACCGCTCAGACCGGAAAAAAGGGAACCTTGTTGCCGCCGAAAGTGGCGATCATCTATTGCGAAATGGCAGAGACATACGTCTGGTCTCCCGTTCCGAATTTCGAGAAAGCAATTGATTACACAAATCGCGCTGAGAAACAAGATGGATCAAATCCTGATGTGTTTCTAACTCGTGGCGATTGTCAATTGCAAATGGATCCGATCAATGGAACACTTGCCATTGAGAGTTACAAAAAAGCGGCAAGCGTAGATCCGAAATCTGCGCGAGCTAACGTACGTATCGGACGTGTTTATGCGGGAGGAAAAAATATGGTTGAAGCGATCAAATTCTACAACCTCGCAATTGGAATCGAACCAAATTTCGGTCCGGCGTACAGAGACAAAGGCGAAGCTTGGTATCAGTTGGGAAAGTTTGATTCGGCATCAGTGTGTTATTCAAAATATCTTTCCCTGAATAATGATTGTTACCGCACATACCGTTACGCGGCGTTCCTGTACAAATCAGGAGATCATGATAACGCGATCATTCAGGGCGATAAAGTAATTGCATGTGACAGCAATCTTGTGATTGTAATTTATCGCATCATGGGGAAAGCATATTTGGAAAAGAAAACTCCCGAACCCGCGAAAGCTCTTGTTTACTTTAATATTTTCCTGAGAAAACAGGCACAGTACAAAAAGCCGACATTGATGGCCGACGATTTTATCATGTATGGAAAAGCGCTGTCAAAAGGCGGAAGCGATTCGCTTGCTGTCATCGAATACAAGAAAGGTCTTGCGATGGACACTGCTAAAAAGGAAGTTTACTTCGATATCGGAACTTCGTATTTCAAGATGAAAAAGTATGGCGAGGCTGCAGTTTGGTACAAGAAAAAATACAACTCCGAACTGGGCGCATCGGTTTCTACCCGAGCAACAAATTTGAACGCGTATGCCAAGTCGCTTTATCTGAATAAGGAATACGGTCGTTCTGACAGCGCATACACTGCATTAATTGCGCTGGATTCAAATCTTACCTACGGATGGCTCGGTCGCGCACAGAGCAACGGTAAACTGGATCCTGACGGTGTGAAAGAATCTGCACGTCCATACTACGAGCAGTATTTCAAACTCGCAACAGTTGATTCTCTCACGAAGGAGAAGAACAAAAAAGATCTGATCAACGCCGGCCTTTATCTTGCATCCATTCACCTGAAAGGAAAAAACTACGCATGTTCAAAAGCGTTCTATCTTTTCGTTCAGGGACTTGATGCAACGAACTCAAAAGCAAAAGCTGCGCTTGAAGAAGACAAAGATATTATGGCGGCTACTGCTGCTGAGATTGGAACGTGTCTGCCGGCGAAAAAATAGTTTCAGAAAAAATCGTAAGTTGTAACTCAGAAGTCGCGCAACAACTCTGAGATGGAAATATTGAATGCTCTGGCAAGTTTAAGGAGTGTTTCAAAAGTCAAATTCCGACCTTGTTCCCATCTTACCATTTGAACGGAAGACAATTCGTTGTCGAAAGCGAACTTCAGAGCACTCGAATACCCATTCGATACGCGCAATTCACGTATTCTCTTGCCCAACTGTACCACTTCAGAGCTAAATCTGGTTTGCTTTCTCTTCTTCTTTGACCCCTTTGCCATAAGTACAAAGCAACGCTCTAGCAACATTAATGTAAATAACACTATCATTGCTAATGTTATTATTAGTAACGTTTTTGTACTGTTATTTTATGGCATACATTAGACATCGGAACATTGAATTGTTTATGAATATTTTTTTCAAGGAGTCCATCACATTCCCCCTGTGATTTGCTCCGACTCACTTGCCCGATAGCCATCGAGCTTCGGTCAAGTGAGTTTATTGCCAATGTGAGCCGCAGACCCAAAAGCGCATGTTGGAGTTAAGCTTAGCTTGTTTCGCTTTTTCCGAAACAGGTTGGATGTGCGTGCAACAGCAACGCCCCGAGAGGTTGGTGTGATGTTGGAATCAAGGTTGAATGACCTTGACGGGTTTTTTCATTTGTGAAATTGTGCTGTCGGCAGATCGAATGATTTGCTCTGGTCATTGAGTATTCACTTAAGTAAAATATTATGCAAAACAAAACTTCATCATGATGCCCGAATAATAGAAAATCAAAACAACATGTTTTACTAAACCCACAATCAATGAAAAACGTCATTAAACCCTTTCTGAGTAAGGCGATAGTCTTGCTCTGTTTACTGCTTTCTACCACATCAATTGCACAAACTCAACCAATCACCTGCTTCCTTATCCTGACCGGCGGTGGCAATTACTGCCCCGAAGAATGTGTGAATGCAGTCAATCAATCCTACAGCACGCCCGGAGATACAACCTGTTTCAGCAACTACTATTGGGCAATGCCCGGATCAAATCAAGGGAGTTACTTTGGATATCAGCCTCCGTGCATTTCTTACCCAAGTGGGGGCAATTATACGATCACGTTGTATGAAGTAGATAATCAGGGAAATATTCAGTGGAATAACAATAGGACAATAACGGTCTTTATCCGTTATCCTCTTTCCGGTGATTTTGCCATTAATCCTAATCCCGCATGTGCCGGAGAAGTGGTTGGTTTTACGGTAACCGACACCGCGGCTCTTGTGGGAGATTCTTGTTTTTGGGATTTTGGAGATGGGAATACATTTATTGGCGGATTGTTTACTACGCACGTGTATCTCGATTCAGGAACGTATATCGTTACTCTTTGTATTACAAATCCATGCGAAACAGTCTGTGCATCTCAAACAATCGTCATTGATCGGGCGAGTCCTGATTTTACATGGACCGGAACGTGCAAGATTAAGTTTGATTCCGATTCAACATGTGCTGACTTTATCACATCACATTCGTGGAATTTTGGTGATCCTTCCTCACCGAACAACACGTCAACAATACCGGATCCCTTGCACATTTTCACTCAGAACAATGTTTGGTTTACTGTTACTCACACAATCGTTACGACTATTGCAACATACACTTACACTGCTCAGGTTCTTCAAACCGGCGACCCAGTTGCAGCTATTTCCGGCTGGCAAACCAACAACTGCGGCAACGGGTATCTTACATACACTGCGGCTCCATGCGACTCGGGAATTATTTACACGTGGAGCATAAACGGAGTAACAACTGCTGCTGATACTGGTTGCCAATTCAACGTGAATTGGGGTGCGTCTGGAGGATATGTTAGTCTCAGTGCCTGGGATCAGATTGGTGATTGTTATGGATATGATACATTGTGGATTCCAGCGTGTTGTGATTGGGTTGCGACACCATATAGAATAGACAATACCACAGCATCAGATGTCCTTACAGGTTCGACGTTTGCAGGATGTGTAACCGGAAATATTGTTGATGGCAATTGCATCGGCATTTCTCACATTGTTATTTCAGGCGTGTTTACAATTAATGTACCCATCGTATTTCAAAACTGTGAACTCATAGACATGAATGCAAATACGCCCATCCTGATAAATTCAGGACAGTCGTTGACGTTTGACAACTGCGTGGTTTCCAATAAGTGCGATACCATGTGGGACGGAATCTACATTCCTGATCCGTCAGCGACATTATACATTATCAACGGGTCAAAAGTTCAATTCGCAAAACATGCGGTTGTTTCCAACGATGGAGGAAATTATTTCATTGAAAATTCGACGCTACAGAATAATGACACCGACATGGTCGTGAATACTTTCAATGGCACACATACCGGTATTGTAAGAGGAACCAATTTCACAATGTTCGGCCCAATGCTTCCTGCATTACCGGCATTGCCTCTCGGTCACACCGAAACTGTATGTGCCATTGAAATAAGGAGCAATGCAAATATTACGATCGGCGATCCTTCGCTTGCTGTGTATAGAAATAATTTCACAAATATTCTGGTTGGTGTGCGCTCAAGCAATTCCATCACAAAAGTTGTCAATGCGCGCTTTCAAAACTTGAATCCAACTTTTCAGCAATCGTTCATTCCCAACGCAGGAACAGGAGTGGTTGCCATCGGAAAGAAAAACGCACTCTATCAACCTTCGATTACGGTTGGGGGCATTGGATTGCGTCAATGCATATTCGTTGATCTGCAAACTGCGGTTGATGCGTCTGAACGGATCAATGTTGATGTGCAGAAAAACTCAATTGCAAAAATTCGACGATATGGTGTGCGTGTGCGCAACAGTTTGAATACGCAGATTACCATTAACAGCAATAGCATAAACAATCAAGGTGCGGCCGGTTATGGTTTCATTACCGGAATACATGTCTTGGAATGTTATGGCGCGAATGTGAACATCAACACGAACACGATCTTGCAATCCATGGCAGTGCCAAATCAGAATGGGACAGGAATACGCGTTGAATTGGTTACACCAGGCGATATTACTGCAAACATTGTTGGCAATAATATTGAGCGTGCCAAAATCGGAATTCACGTGCGTAATTTGGTTGGAAAAAATAAAGTGTTTATTACTAACAACACCGTAAAATTTCAGAAACAGAATGCGCAATTCACTTCAACTCATATTGGAGTTCACGTTGAGAAATGCCAAACGGTGAAGGTGCGTTACAACACGGTTTACAAGTCGTCGAATCTGAATCCGACTTCTGCCAATCAACCATTTCTGATTGGTGTGCGTATTACTGATAGCCCATTGAGCATTGTTTCTCATAACACGCTCACAAAAATGGGGACAGGAATTTATGGTTGGGATCTTTGCAACAACAGTTCACTGGCTTGCAATTTTCTCGATCGCTGTTTCAACGGATTCTTCTTTTCCGGCAGCAGTGGTTCGTGCAACATCGGTGATCAAGTAGTTGACCAAAACAATAGTCCTGCTCCCACAGGAAATACGTGGAATCCGTTGAGTGCGATCGGGTCATCGGACATTGCAGGAACAATTTTCCCAACCGTTGACTGGTATCGTGATGGAAGTTATATACCCATACTCTCAGGATTGAACACAGGAAGTATTACGAATGATGCAACTACCCCTTCGGGCGACACTTCGGCTTGCCTTTTACCACAGTTTCTTTCCCCTGCTCCAGTGGTTGAGCGCGAGCAAAACGCAGGGCAGGCGGTGCTTAATCCT
This sequence comes from uncultured Chryseobacterium sp., assembly GCA_964495745.1. GTDB lineage: Bacteria > Bacteroidota > Bacteroidia > Palsa-965 > Palsa-965. The sequence goes on from CAZBYM010000004.1 coordinate 16,580, forward strand.
GGAGCTTTCGCGTCTGGAACAGAGCAGAGTTATCAAGGACGTAGAGATGCTCATCGTAAACTAAGAGAAACGCCAATCTGGATGGTTCTTGGAACTCCTCAAGATTCGCTGTTCGCAGGTTTCTATGTCGGCAATGATAATGTCAACATCGGGCTTTTCCGTAACTTCGAGGATATGGCAGCCGTAGACAGTATCAACATGGCGGGAAACATCCTCAATAGTATCACCGATACGAACCTGTCTGAAACGAATCTCAAAGTGGTGTATTCTATTTATCACCAGAGCTGGATGCAAGGCATTTACGAGTTTACGTCTGCGGATAGTGCGACCCTTCATGCAATTGCAGTACAACATGCGTCGGATGCAGGTGATGCTGTTTATGCGGCACGTGTAATGCTTGCTTTGGATGTTGATGAAGTTGGAGGAAGTGGAAATCGTTTCTCCGATCCGGAACATCCAGATGATGAGTCATTACAAGTGATGTCATTGTATCCTAACCCGGCTTCGAATCAGGTAAACGTCAATACAAAATTGAATGACGGAGAAATAGGCGTTGTGAGAGTAACAGATCTGCAAGGAAAAATTGTGCTATTGCAGCATGTGACAGCTTCAGGAATCGTTATACTTGATATATCTGGTCTCGACAACGGCATGTACTTTGTTCAGATGTTAGTGAATGGGGAGTTGATTGAAACGAATAAGTTAGAAGTGATTCACGAATAAATATCGAGCCACTCTCGGTTTGGCCGAGAGTGGCTTTTTTACAATGCAAAATTTTGCACTAATTGGAATGTTAATATTTGCACGGTTTCTGACCGCGCAGTCCATGACGTTTTCTCCTTTGAATCTCGTGCCTAATCCTAGTTTTGAGGACACCAATAGTTGTCCGACGGGTATTTCTCAAATTTACAGGACAGATTACTGGTATTCGCCGACGGCAAATTCGCCGGATTTTTTTCATTCTTGTGTTGATGTAACTACTATTTCACCTCCAGACATACCACAAAATTTGTGGGGAACGCAATCAGCTCATTCTGGTTCTGCGTATACAGGTGTGGTGGGACTTTATTCCGCTGCCAATGGCAGAGACTATGTTTCTATTAAGCTAGAAGACACATTGATCGCATCAAGAAGATATTGCGTAGAATTCTTTGTTTCATTGGCTGACTCTTCTTTCTCTGGTATTAATTTCATCGGTACACATCTTTCTTCAACACCTGATACTATTTACTGCTTACCCTGCCCTATAAATTTTTTGTGGAACCTTCCATTTCAGCCACAAGTGGAAGAAGTAACGGTGACTTCGGATATGTCTGCTTGGATTAAGATCAGCGGTAGTTTCGTTGCTTTGGGAACAGAATGCTATTTAACCATCGGAGTATTCAAGCCAGACTCACTTTTGATAGTTGACACAATACGAGGAGACGGCAGCAACTTACGATCGTATTACTACATAGATGATGTTGCCGTTTGGGAATGTGATACACCTGCAATCGTTTATCCCGATATAACATTCTTTCCAAATCCTTCAAATGGGAACTTCAACATCACTGGGAATTTTCCGGCAGGTTCGCAGTTTGTAGCTTACAACATGCTTGGACAGGTTGTTTGTGATCCCGTATTATTGCCGGAGGGAAATAATAATGTTCCAGTATTTATAGATGTAGCTGTAGGTTTATATTACTACAAGATAATTTCGAACAGTGTAGTGCTAAGTAAAGGAAAAATTTTGATTGTTGAATAATTTTCGTTGAATAACCCCAAGATCAAATGCATACACTCTTGTCGAAATTGTTGGGTGAAGAACCCTACTGAAGAAAGAAAAGATAATTCTCGTCGATTTACGCTAACCTCAAATGCGCATTACTTTCAACTATGAAAGAATATTGTCACACTGCTCTTGACATGTTAAATCATCAGATAAGTTGATTTTTGTTTAAAGGTATTGCGAAGTAAATTACAGTAAACTAAAATACACACGTTATGAGGTTAATGTGGAAAATGATATTTTTGATTGCTATCTCGAATGTTGGATCTATAATTAATGCTCAAGTCAACCTGCAATGGGGTAGCGCATTTGGTTCCACACAAGGCTGGAGTATCTGTGATGAAGTAGCAATTTCTGTAAGCGGAGAGGTTTATGCTACCGGTTATTATCAAGGAAACGTCAATTTCAATCCCAATGGTAATGCGGAAATATTGAGTTCATCAAACAGAAATGCTTTTCTTGCGAAATACAGTACCGTAGGTAATCTCTCTTGGGTACTTGATCTTGGTTATGATGGATCACCCTCTGTCAACCAGACAGGAACAGCCGTTGTTTTAGACAATAATGATGGCGTATACTTCATTGGGTGTTTTTCTGACTCCGCTGATTTTGACCCAGGCCCTACCAACACTTCTAATTATTCCAATACTGGTTCCGAGGATATTTTCCTTGCGAAATATGATTCGACTGGGACTCTTCAGTGGTTTCACACTCTTGGGGGCGTTGCATCAGGTGATGTTCCAAATGCTGCACAACTGGATGTAAATGGAAATCTCGTTATTACAGGTGCGTTTCGCGGAATTGTTGACTTCGACCCTGGCGCGGGAATTGTAAATCTTGTCTCAGGTTCTTCCTATAGCACTTTCATTGTTTGTTTTGACAGCAACGGAAATTGCCTATGGGCCAAATCGATTGGCTCTACTGCATTTTGCATTAGCACAACTATTGATGTTGATTTTGCTGGAAATATTGTTATTGCAGGAGTTTTTACTGGCACAGAGGATTTTGACCCAAGTAGTGGCGTTTATAATCTGACGAGTCTGGGGTCGACTGATATGTTTCTGGCAAAATACAGCAGCATCGGCAACCTGCAGTGGGCGCATAGTTTTGGAAACAACTTGAATAATGATTTGGCAACAGTTGCGTGCGACGGAGCCGGAAATATCGTCGTAGGAGGGGGTTTTTTAGGCACTATCGATTTCGATCCAACTCTTGCAGTTTTTAACCTAGTCTCCAGTCCAACCAATACAGATGCACTGATTGTCAAATATGACAGCTCCGGGAACTTGCAATGGGGTCAGAGTTTTGGAGGGACGGATAATGACTTTGTACTTAAACTAATTACTGATTCAAGTGGATTAATTTATGCAACTGGATCAGTCAGAGGCCAGGTTGACTTTGATTATTCTTCCAACTCACTTGTAGCTAATTCTGTTGGAGATGCGGATGTTTATGTTTCCATTTATTATCCGAGTGGTACTATTATTTCTGCAATAGTCACTGGTGGGTCACAATTCGACACAGGTTACGGAATGGACATTGAGCAAGGCAAAATTGTAATTGGCGGTGGATTCCAAGATTCAACTGATCTTGAATTCGGAAGTGGCGCATCCATGTTCTACGGAAATGGGCAGATTGATGCATTCGTTGCAACATACGACAATACAACTGCTGTGCCAGAAATTGATTCACAGAATGAATTTGGCATTTTATTATATCCGAATCCCTCAAACGGAAATTTCAACATCTTGGGAAATTTCCCTGAAGGAGCAAAAATTGAAGTTTATGATGTGGTAGGTCAAATTGTATATACCAGCGAATTACAAAGAGGAAATCAATCACAACAAATTTCTCTTCAATTGGCGGCCGGGGTGTATTCCTATTGGGTTGTTGCAAATGACAACGTACTTCAAGCGGACAAATTGATAATTTATCGCTGAGCAGTTGATTTATTTCTTCACCACAACCTTCTTCGTCACCACTCCATCTCCTGTCGCGATCCTCAAAAAATAAACTCCGTTCGCAAGATCAACATCGCCCATCTCCTGTTTGAAATTCAAAACGTTCGATTGATCCGTTGAGCTTATCACGCGACCGGCAACATCAACCATTTCAACACGCACATCTTTTGCTTCTGCGAATTCGAAACTCAATGTGAAGAGTCCGTTGTTGGGATTGGGACTGATCACGAACGACGCTTCGGTGAGCTGCATTTCGATTCCTGCGAAAACACCGCACGGATAGGTCCACCCAGGAGGAACAAAAGTAATCGTTGAGCCTTCGGTGAACTCATTGAGATGCGACGAGAATTCCACGTATTGCATATTGAGTTCATAAAATCCTCTGTCACTTCCTACTCCTTCTACTATTCTGGCGGTATCGTTTGTACTCATTAATACCCCAGTGTAACTTTTGCGATACGACGTTCCGACGAGAACCGAATCAACCGAAGTGATCACCATCCCCGGCCCCCAATTATTAATCATTGGTGTAGTGTCGCCGACGGCCAAAGTGAAATCATAAAGAACATTTTCTCCGGCAACATTGGGAATTATCCAATAAACTTTGCGCTGCGCGGTATCCTCACGAAATGCGCCCCGATATTCATTCGTGTAATAGACGTAAGAAGAGAGGCAGTGCCTATAACCGCTTGCAACCATCTGATGATAAACCAGCGAGTTAATTATTGTGTCGCGACCAATAGTTAGAAGATATCGTTCTTCGATTCCGCATGTCACGCCATATGTTTGCATCTCACACCACGTTGCATTTGAGTCCGGCATAGCGTGATAAACATTTGTTTGCGCGTTACTTCGCTCTGCAAAAAGCAGGAACACAATTACACCAAACAAGAATTGTTGTTTCATCGTGTTGAATAATAAATCAGAATGGTTGTCAATCGTATGAATCGACATTTACCGCTGCACCACAATCTTCCTCGTCACCGATCCCTCTTCCGTTGCAATCCTTACGAAGTAAACTCCGTTCGCAAGATCAACATCACCCATCTCCTGTTTGAAAATCAAAACATTCGATTGATCTGTTGAACTTATTACCCGACCGGCAACATCAACCATTTCAACACGAACATCTTTTGCTTCTGAGAATTCGAAACTCAAAGTGAAGAGTCCATTGTTTGGATTGGGATAAATCGTCAATGTGTTTGCAAGATCTGCATCTTCAATGCCAACTTCCGTAATCGTTATCACCATCGTGTAAGTATCGGTTCCGCATGCGCCAACTACGGTGAGTGTCACTGTGTACGTTCCGTTCGCTGCATACGTGTGTGAAGGACTCGCAGTGGTGTTCGCCGGACTTGCATCACCAAAATTCCACGAATACGAAATTGCATTTGTTGACTGATTCATAAACGATGCTGTTGCACCTGAAGTAGTAGAAGTAAACAGCGCGTTGGTTGCAGGAAGAATCGAAACAATAACAACTTCGGAAGCCTGACATCCATTGGCATCTGTTCCTGTAACGTAATACGCCGTAGCTGTTGTCGGGCTCACCGCAACTGAAGATCCAACTGCATTGTTGCTCCACAAATAGGTCAACGCGCCCGATGCATTCAGTGTAGCTGTGCCTCCGCTGCAAATAGAAGTATCTTGACTTGCCGATACGTTAGGCGGAACATTCGTTGTTACCATAATTGTATCTGCATCTACGCATCCTGATGGATCAGTTGCTGTTACAAAATAAGTTCCGCTTCCAACTGTTACGGTTTGTGTCGTGAATGAATTACTCCACACATAAGTACATCCAGGATTTCCCGCATCAAGAATTACGCTTGATAAACAAATCGATGTGTCGGGTCCAAGATTTACGACAGGTTGATTATTGATGGTAATGTTCACTGTGTCGCTTGACGAGCATCCCGCTGTAGTTAACACGTTCACAAAATAAGTTCCTGTTGTACTAACCGTTGTTGTTTGTGAAGAAGTGCTGTTCGACCAAAAGAAAAGCGCCCCGGGATTTCCGGCATCGAGGACAATTGATCCTCCGCATTGAGTTTGGTCGGGGCCAATATTTACTACTGGCGATGGACTTAATGTCACGATGATAGAATCAATTAACACACATCCGTTAATGTCAATCACCGTTACGCCAACTGTATCGTTGGAAGAAACGGTTGTGTTCTGTGTTGTTGAACCCGTGCTCCACGAATAACTGGTGTAGCCGCTTCCTGCGTCAAGCGTAATGTTAGATGCGCACGTACTTGTGTCTGCTCCTAAACTATACGAAGGGGGATTTACCAGCGTAACGGAAACCGCATCACTTCCAACACATCCTATTGGATTGATCAAGGTAACTGAATACGTTCCGCTAACCGTCACATTCACAACTTGTGTTCCGGCTCCCGTACTCCACAAATATGCGCTTCCCGGATTTCCTGCATCAAGTGCAAACGAAGTTCCGCACACTGTCGTGTCGGGTCCAATATTTACCGCAATCGAAGCTGCTACATTTACATAAATCGGAATACGCGGACTGGCGCACCCTCCGTTTTCAGACGCAACCCAAAATGTATCGGGGCCCGCAGTTGTCAAGATTGGGGTAGTCCATGATGTTCCAATTCCTTGCGACGTTCCGCCGGTAGCAACATCATACCAATTCAATGTTCCTGAAGCAACAGATGCATTTAATGTTGCTGTTGTATTGATGCACGCATCCACGGGAGTTGTTACTGTTGGTGATGGAGGAACAGTGCACAGCACAACTCCGTAATCTTCTACTTCACCAAATGTTTCTAAGCCGCAAGGGTCAATTGGAACTCCAGCATACGCGCAACGCACGCGCATAGTAACAATTCCGGAGGCGGTTCCGGGAACAGTGATTGATCCAGTAAAAGCCGAAGTGGATGCGAAGCCCGAATTCCAAACATCTTCGCCGGGATCAAGAAATGATCCGTTGTCGTCGTAGTCAATCCATATTCTGAATCCTTGAGGCCACGATGCGCCGGCTTGAACTGAAAAGTTAAAAGTGTTGAGCGGCGCTGTAGTCACAAACATTGTTGACGAGTAGTCAATGTAGTTGTTCGGATTTCCATTACACCCGGAGAAATTATTGGTGATGTTCGTAGACCCAAGTGTCGTGGAGAAGCTCTCGATGTAATCAGCGCTGCTACACAACACGCTATACGAAGGAGGACAATAAACCTGCGCATTTAATTCTGCGCGCTGCAATAACAGTATCGCGGCAAAAGCAACGATTGAATACAAGTGTTTCATGATGAACTGATTTGAACAATGAGCAATTTACAAAAAAATAAGGTCGGGATTGGCCCGACCTTAGTATTGAATTTCAATGAAATCCCCTATTTCTGAACAACAATCTTTCTGGTAACCACGCCAGCTTCAGTTGTGATGCTCACGAAGTAAACTCCATTCGCAAGATCAATATCACCCATATCTTGTTTAAAGCTCAAAATATTGTGTTGCTCCTGTGAACTTATCAAACGACCGGAAACATCCAGCAATTCTACACGCACATCTTTTGCCTCAGCAAACTCAAAGCTAACCGTGAACTGTCCGTTATTCGGATTTGGATAAATACTGAGTGTATTCGCAAGGTCGATGTCTTGAACTCCAACTTCAGTAATCGTTACCACTTGTGTGTATGTATCAGTTCCACATGGACCGGTAATCGTGAGTGTTACTGTGTAAGTTCCGTTCACAGCGTATGTGTGTGAAGGACTCGCTGTCGTATTCAACGGGCTCGCATCACCAAAATTCCAGCTGTACGTAATTGCGTTAGTCGACTGGTTTGTAAATGTTGCCGTTGCTCCGGAAACATTTGAAGTAAACAGGGCGTTCGACGCGGGAAGAATAGACACAATCACAACATCAGAAGCTTGACATCCGTTTGCATCAGTTCCTGTTACGTAATATGCGGTTGCGGTTGATGGCGTTACGCCAACGCTTGGTCCGGGAGAATTGTTGCTCCACAAATAAGTGAGCGCGCCGGTTGCATTAAGTGTCGCAGTTCCTCCAGCGCAAATGGAAGTATCCTGACTTGCAGTTACAACAGGAGGAACATTCGTAGTAACTGAGATCGTGTCAGAATCTGCACATCCCGAAATGTCAGTAGCAGTAACGAAGAAAGTTCCGCTGCCTACCGTCACAATTTGAGTCGTGCTCGAATTGCTCCACAAATAACTTGCTCCAGGATTTCCAGCGTCAAGCATCACGGACGCTAAACAAATCGAAGTATCAGGGCCAAGATTCACTACAGGTTGGTTGTTGATCGTCACAAGAATCGTGTCGCTACCTGCGCATCCCGCTTGTGTAAGTACGTTAACATAATACGTTCCGCTAGTGCTGATCGTTGTTGTCTGTGAAGAAGTGCTGTTTGACCAGAAAAATAACGCACCCGGATTTCCTGCGTCAACTGTAACTGTACCGCCACACTGAGATGTGTCTGCGCCAAGATTTACAAGCGGAGCAGGATTCAAAAGAACTCCAATTGTATCTGTCAGCACACAACCATTGATATCAACAACAGTTACACTGATCGTGTCATTGGATGTTACCGTTTCGTTTTGTGAGGTTCCGCCCGTGCTCCATGCATAACTTGTGTATCCGCTTCCTGCGTCAACTACAACGTTGTTTCCGCAGCTGCTGGTGTCCGGTCCGATTGTGTATGAAGGCGGAGTAATCAGTGTCACAACAATATCATCTGCGTTCAGACATCCTGAAGGAAACTGAACATTCACAGAATACGTACCGCTCTGTGTTACGTTCAGCGTTTGTGTTCCCGCTCCTGTATTCCACAGGTAAGAGCTTCCCGGATTACCTGCATCAAGAGTAAAACTTGTAGCGCAAATTGTTGTGTCTGCTCCAAGCGTAACTGGCGGAGCTGCCAATACAGAAACCACAACAGTATCCAGATCGCGGCAGCCATTAGCATCAGTAAGAGTAAGTGTATATGTTGTGGTTGTGGTAACGGTTGTAACTGTAGAATTGGGCGTAGTGGTGCTTGTCAAATTAGTAACCGGAAGCCAGGAGAATGCATAAGGAGGAAGTCCTCCTGTTCCATTGCCTGCAATTCCAATGTTTGCTGATTGGCCGTCACATGCAGACTGGTCGGGCGCTGCAGTGAGAACTGGCGCTCCGGCTCCGGCAGAATTCATCGTCATTGCAACGCCCGATGATAGACCGGAGGCTGTGCAATAATATTGATCCAACAAAACGCGCACATATCCACATATTGTAGGGGTGAAGGTGACCGAAGTTTGAAGTCCGCAGAAGTCGTCATTATAGACGATGAAAGTTCCAGTAGCATCTTCATACACGGTAATCTGCGTATCGTATGATCCGAGCGCACATGTGGTTATTGTATAGTTGGCCCCTGCATCTACCCAAGCAAGAACATATTCTCCTGCGTTAAAAGTGGCAGTCGTTGTCATTGAAACTCCAGGAGGAGTCAGGTTTCCTGCAACCAGAATATTATCATTTGCACATTGAGAGAACGCCTGAGTAGCGCTCAAAAGTAGTGCCGCAACAAAGAGTCCAATTTTTTGTAGAAGTGTTCGCATGTGTAGAAGAGTGTTTGACCAATGCAAAAGTATGAATTCTCCCCGTACCGAACTCGCAAAATGAGTACTTTCGGGGAGCTATGAGCAGCAATATGAAGAAAGCTTCGAAACCCATCCCAAAAGGGAAAGTTGCGCCGCTCAAAAAACCAGCCTCTATGGGTTTCTTTAGTCGCAATCGTTTTGCGATTTTGTTGTTTTGCGCTGTTTTTGTCGTTTTCGGGAACTCGATCTTTAACGGATATGCATTAGACGACGAATTCTATACCGCTGGCGCCAACAAGTTCACTCAAAAAGGCATAAAGGGAATTCCGGAAATTTTCACAACAAGAACCTTTTATAACAATGACGGTACGGGATATTCATACCGTCCTGTGGCGCTTACTTCTTTCGCGATAGAAATTCAATTGTTTGGAGAAAAGGCTAAAACAAGCCACTTCTTTAATGTCCTGATCTACGCTTTCACACTTGTGCTTCTGTATGGATTACTCCGGAAGTGGTTTGCAAACAAAGGCGATTGGTTCAGTTTTTTTATCTGCCTTGTTTTTCTTGTTCACCCCATTCATACCGAAGTTGTGGCCAACATCAAATGTCGCGACGAATTGCTTGCGTTCTTTTTCTCGATACTCATGTTTCGATTCATCTGGAAACATCTGGAAACAAAAAAGTGGTGGACATTAATTGCGGTTTCTCTTTGCTTCGGACTTGCCATGTTGTCTAAAACCACAGCAACTCCGATGGTGATATTTGTGCCGTTCTCTGTTTGGTATTTCACCAGTGAAAAATGGTGGAAGGGTTTAATATATATAGCACCCGTGGTTGCCGCTTTCCTGATTATCAAGATTGCTCTCATTTCAAAACTTCCCGAAATGAGCCGTACGCTTCAGGGCTTTGAAAATCCGTTGGCAGATATGAATGGAGCTCAAGTTACTTCTACTGCTGCATATGTGCTTGGCAGGTATCTCTGGTTGCATATTATTCCTTATCCACTTATTTTTTACTACGGGTTGAATGAAGTGCCGATTGGATCATGGAGCAATCCGATTGCAATTATTTCGGTTGTTATTTACGCGGGGCTCGCGGTTTGGGGGTGGACCGAATTCAGAAAAAAAACCGCTGCCGGTTTTGGATTGATTTTCTACATGGGCAACATTCTCCTGTTTTCAAATCTTTTCGGTGCAGCACCTGGTATTATGGCCGAACGTTTTGCATACTTCGCTTCTCTTGGTTTTGTAATTGTGGCCGTTGATCTGATTTTCAGATATTCCAAATTTGATCCATTATCATTCGACTGGAAAAAACAAAATTCTTCGAAAATAAAATGGACATTCATTATTATTTGTGTGATCTTCTCGATTCGATCCATTGGAAGAAATGAATCGTGGGAAGACAAAGAAACATTGTACCGAAACGATGTAGCCCTTGCTCCCGAATCTGCCAAAATCAATATGCTACTGGGCTCGTTGTTATCTGCTCAAGCAGCGCAAATCAATTATGAATCGCAGCAGTACTTGACCCAAGCGCAACAATTGGCAGCGCAGGGCCGACAACGCGAAGCACAAGAATCACAACGATTGGGGAATTCGAAAAAAGAAGAGGCGTACGCGTTGTTTCGCGAATCCCGCGACTACTACAAAACAGCAACATTGGAATATCCTGCATACTACACCGCGTGGAGTAATCTCGGCACAGCATATTATTTCACTCGAGAATACCGCGGGGGAATTCCTTTCTTCAAAAAAGCGTTAGAGCTGAAAGCAGATTACGCAGAGGCATATTTTAATCTTGGAATGTCCTATGAACAGCTATCAATGGTAGAGGGCGTGGTAAAAGACAGCATGCTTCTTGATTCTTCGGT
>CAZBYM010000005.1:0-25695 GCA_964495745.1 uncultured Chryseobacterium sp.
CGGTTGGCGGGTGCAGCGCAATCGACATCATTCTGATTCTGAAAAAACAGAAACAGGAAATTTCTGATTTTCAAATTGAAATAGATGGAGAAAGAGAGCAAGGAAAAGAACCTGCATTGTGGGAGAAAGCACACATCGTGTATAAACTAGATGGAAATATTGACCCGGAGAAAGCAAAACGCGCTTGTCAACTCTCGATGGAGAAATATTGTTCGGTCTCAAAGACAATGGAAAAAGCCGGAGCAAATATTTCTTGGGAGGTGAAAGTAAACGGAACCTTAGTGTAACATTTTCAATTCTCCATAAATTTTGGACAATCGAAAATTGAAAATAATAAATAGTATTTATGCGTCCAGAAACAAAAGCCATCCGCATTCAAACCGAACGTTCAAACGAGAATGAACATTCTACACCTTTGTTCATTACATCAAGTTTTGTTTTCGATGATGCAGAACATATGCGCGCGACTTTCGCGGATGAGAATGAGGATAATATTTACAGTCGTTTCTCAAATCCAAACGTTTCTGAATTTGAAGCAAAGATGTGTGCGCTCGAAGGAACAGAGGCTGGGTTTGCAACTGCTTCAGGAATGTCGGCGGTGTTTGCGTCGTTTTTAGCGTTTATGAAAAGTGGCGATCACTTGTTGTCGTGCGGATCGATTTTCGGATCAACACATACGGTCATCACTAAGTATCTTCCGAAATGGGGAATCGAATATTCGTATGCTGATATCAATAAACCGGAAACCTGGGAATCACTGATCAAGAAAAATACTAAAATGATTTTCGTCGAGACGCCAACTAATCCGGGGCTCGACATTGTTGATCTGGAGTGGCTAGGGCAACTCGCGAAGAAGCATAAAATTCTCTTGAACGTCGACAATTGTTTTGCAACTCCTGCTTTGCAACAACCCACGAAATACGGCGCAGATATTATCACACATTCTGCGACAAAATTTATTGATGGGCAAGGCCGTGTGCTCGGCGGTGCTGTGCTTGGTCGTAAAGAATTGATCAAAGAAGTTTATCTTTTCTGCAGAGCGACAGGGCCATCGCTTTCTCCATTCAACGCGTGGGTTCTTTCCAAAAGTCTGGAGACACTTCATCTGCGTATGGAACGGCATTCTGAAAATGCGTTGAAACTCGCAGGACTTTTGCAGCATCATCCTTCGATTGCATTTGTGAAATATCCGTGGCTGCTTTCTCACCCGCAGTATGAAATTGCCCGAAAGCAAATGACAGCTGGTGGTGGCGTAGTAACTTTTGAACTCAAAGGTGGGCTTACTCAAGGGAGAAAATTTCTTGACAATATAAAAATGTGTTCGCTTACCGCGAATCTTGGAGACACAAGAACTACCGTAACACATCCGGCTTCAACAACGCACGCAAAACTTTCCGAAGAAGAACGACTTGCAACAGGAATTACTCCAGGACTCGTGCGAATTTCTGTTGGACTTGAACACATTACTGATATTGTGAGTGATATTGAACAAGCGCTAGAAAAAAGTAAGTGAGAAAATTATTCTGCACATTTCTTTTGTTGCTCACGTGGTTTGAAATAACTGCACAGCAAAGCCCGTATCATATCCGGAATTTTAACACGCATGAGTATGGTGGATTTAACCAAACCTGGCAAGCCGTACAAAACGATCAGGGAATATTATTTCTTGGATCCTCTTCCTGTGTTTATACTTACGACGGAGTTGATTGGAAACAAACTTTAGTGAAACGTGGGGCGGCAACAAGACAGATTCATCACGATTCTATTTCTAAAAACATTTACGTTGGTTCCGTTGCCGACTTTGGTTGTCTCGAACAAGACAGCTCGGGATATTACGTATACCGCTCTTTCCTAAGCCAAGTTTCTGAAGAGAAAAAATCCTTTACCGATATCTGGAAGATACAACAACTGGAAAACAAAATATACTTTCAATCTGCCGAACGCATTTTTGTAGTTGAAGGCAAAAAAATTGTCGCGACAATTGAACCCAACGAAGGGGGTACTTTTGCGCTTCTATTCAATTGCGGAGGGAAGCTTTACGTCCGCCAACGAGGTGTTGGGTTAATGGAAATTTCCGGCACAACATTATCCAAGGTAAAAAATTCAGATGCGTTTGGCTCGATTCGATTAATGGGAATGTTGGCATTCGATGAAAACACGAATCTACTATTGACGAGTGATCAAGGATTCATGAAAATGTCCGGACTGATAACCGGTGAAATTGTGTTTGAAAACTTTCCAGCGGCGAACGACACATTTATTGTCGAATCGGGTGTACTTGGCTGTGAATGGATCAATGAAAACGAATTCGCAGTGAACAGCAGAAATGGGTTGCGAATTTACACGCGTGATTTTAAACCAAAAATATTATTCAATAAAAAATCGGGATTAAAAGATGAATCGATTTCTGAGATTTTTGTTGACCGCGAGAAAAACATTTGGTTAACTCATAACGACGGATGCAGTATGATCAGCTATTCCGTTCCTATTCTATCCTATTCCGATCAAATAGGATTTGAAGGTACGCCCGACGTTATCGAGTTCACGGGCGACACGATTTACCTGGGATCGACCAGAGGATTATTTCGCTCAGTAGGTCCAATAGGATTTGGAAGTCCGCTTCGATTTGAACGAATGGAAATTCGAAACACTGAAGTTTGGAACATCTTGAATATTGGCAACTCCATCCTCATTTCCACTTCAGAAGGTCTCGCAGAATTTGAAAATAATAAAGCCACCGATATCACAAACTATTATACGAATCAAGCTGTGTGGCTCGATAGCAATGAAACTTTGATTACTGCTGAGAAAGGTGGATTCAGCGTTGTTTCAAAAAATCCAGACAACACATGGAAATTAGATCAGCATTTTGTGTTGCCTGGAATAGAGTTGTTGCGCTTATCAACTCCTGTTCCAATTACAGACGAAGCAGGAAGCTATCGAGTAACTGGTCTTACGCGATTCAAAACTGTAGTAATAATCCATTTCAATGCCACCGATTCTGCAATGACATTTCGAGAATATGGTCCCAAAAATGGCTTGCCTCCAGATGATTGTTATCCGCTACAAATTGGCGACACTGTTTATTACATGAGCTACATGTGGGCATATCGATATCAATCTGAGAAAGATATTAGTGATACTTCGGTTTGTTTCAGTAAAGCTCCCGACATCTACTTTAAGCTTTACGGCGGCAATACGAGTGGTGTAACTCCATTGAATAACTATCGCTTGTTTCTTGAACAGCCCGCAGTTGATGCATACACTACATTTTTTGGGCTTTCGGATACCGGAGTTTTCACAGCGCGATTATTACTTGGAGAAGTTTTCCATGGAAGCAATATTCAATATGGAGTTATTCGAAAAAATAATGTCGCGTGGCTGCTCAATCAGCAATCACTAATACAGTATAATCTGGATGCCCCGATTGATACTTCGCTGAAATATTATTCCTTGATTACTCGTGTTCGTTTCGCTGGCGATTCGATGGGAATGTATTATCCTAAAGTAGAGATGACATTGCCTTACGAACGAAATTCTGTAGTCTTCAACTTTGCTGCTCCATATTTTACATATGACATGAGTCGCCAGTTTCAATACCAACTCATCGGTTATGATACTGCCTGGTCAAAATACTCCGGCGCTCATGAGAAAGAGTATACCAATTTGCCGGAAGGGACGTACACTTTTGTTGTGCGCGCAGAGAATGCATTCGCCATGAAAAGCCTCGAGGCGCGTTATGTTTTTACGATTCTGCCTCCATGGTACAGAACAGGATTGGCGTATGCAGGATATGCAATTGGATTCGTTCTGTTGCTTTTTGGAACAGTTCGCCTAAGCGCGCGTCGTTTATTAAAACAAAAAGAGAAACTGGAAGTTCTCGTTACAGAACGTACTGCAGAAGTTGTTGAACAGAAACATCAGATCGAAGAGCAAAAAATTGATCTGGAGGAAGCCTACAAAGGAATTCAGGATAGTATTCACTATGCACAACGTATTCAACAAGCGATTCTTCCTACCCTGGAAGAAGTGCGAAGAATTGTGCCAAGTTCCTTTGTGTTTTTTCGTCCAAGGGATATTGTGAGTGGTGATTTTTACTGGATCGTAGAAAAAAATAATCTCCAATTTATTGCGTGCGTAGATTGTACCGGCCATGGAGTTCCAGGCGCATTGATGAGCATGATTGGGAATACAATTTTGAATCAGTTAGTGCTGGAGAAAAATATTTTGTCTCCCGATCAGATTTTGAACGAACTACACCTTGATGTGCGGCAAGCATTGAAACAAGATGCCGGCGGTGATACACGCGACGGGATGGATATTTCATTGTGTGTTTTAGATAAGGAAACCGGCACATTACGGTATGCAGGAGCTAATCGTGCATTGTGGATAATCCGTGAAGGAAAACTTCTTGAAACGAAAGCTGACAAATTCTCTATCGCCGGAGATCAGCAGGAAGTCAATCGACGCTTCACATTACACACCATTCCTCTTCAAGCCGATGATTCAATTTATCTTACAACTGATGGATACGCGGATCAGTTTGGTGGATCGAAAGGAAAGAAATTCATGGTAAAAAAATTGCACGAGTTAGTTCTATCTGTTCACCATCTGCCTTGGTCAGAACAGCAGCAAATGCTTGAGCAAACTTTCACATCCTGGCAAGGCAATCATGAGCAGGTTGATGATGTACTGGTGATTGGTTTCAAACTAACATAAGATGATCCATTAGGAAAATCATCAATCCTTAGCTAATTTGGCTTCTCCATGAAAAGCAGTATTCTTCCCTTTTTGATTCTGCTTCTATCCCTGCATGTTTCCGCTCAGGACACGAAGTATATTGATAGCCTGAAATCGGACCTTGTCAAAGAACAACACGATACTTCTTTGTCCAACACCTGTAACCGTATTGCAGAAGCATACCGATACATGGATGCAGACAAGAATCGTGAATTTGCTTTACGTGGTTTATCGTATGCACGCTCCGCGAACTTCGTACGTGGACAAGGAACAAGTTATAATCTCATTGCGCAGAGTTATGAGAATAAAGGATTGTTTGCTGAAGCGATTGTTTACTACGATTCTTCATTGAGTGTAATGCGTTCGATCAGTTCAAGAAAAAACGAAGCAAATATTTTACTGAATAAATCGAATGTATATCAAAAGACGGCCGACTACGCTACGGCTGCTGAGTTGTGTATGCAATCTCTTAAACTGCAAGAAGAGTTAAATGACACATTCGGTATTGCGGTGTGCAGATTAACACTTGGAAATATTCACTACGGGCAAGGTGATTTCAAATCTGCACTTATCAATTATGTGAGTGCGTTGGAGATGAATAAGAAGAGTGCCAGAAATCAAGGCTTTGAAGGTTCAGCTGTTGCCAATATCGGAGCGATACTTGATGAACAGAAAAATTATGATTCGGCTCTTGTCTATTTCAGAAGATCTGAAACGCTGTTCCGTTCAATTCATGCAGATGCAAAAGTAGCTTCAGCGATGAACAATATCGGCGCCTGTCATTATCACCTTGAGAACAATGATAGTGCGATTCATTATCTGAATATTGGGATAAGGATGAATGAAGAGTTGGATCGACCGGATGGTCTTGCTTCATCTTTGTCTTCACTGGGAAGCGTTTATAATAGCATGAAACGTTATGACTCTGCGCAGTATTTTTTCAGAAAAAGTATTGAGATCAGTATTCGACACAATCTTAAAGAAGATTTGCTCTCGTCGTATCAGTTTCTATCCGAATGTTACGAAAATTCGGGGCAAATAGATTCTTCGCTGACCTATCTGAAAAAATACATTGACTTAAACGAAATGGTTCATGGTGAAGATGAACAGCGAAAAATAAATCAGGTAAAACAGAATTACAGTATCAGCGAGAAAGAGCAAGAGTTAAAATTGCAGAAAGCGAATTCGGTGTTGCAAGAAAAAGAGCTGCGCAACAAGATCAGTCTTTTAGCTGGAGGCGTTGTGATTTTGATTCTGCTCTCCTTGCTCTTGTTCAGCAGATATAGATCCAAGAATCAAATTGCACATGTGTTGGAGAACAAGAACAAAGAAATTCTTCAGCATCAGGATGAAATTACGGACAGTATTAATTACGCCCGCAGGATTCAGGATTCAATCCTTGCACCAATGCACATTGTCAAACAAATCTGGGCAGATAGTTTTATTCTGTACTTGCCCAAAGATGTGGTGAGCGGCGATTTTTATTGGGTGGAAGAAGAAAATGGTCATCGCATTTTTGCTGCTGTTGATTGTACCGGACATGGAGTCCCAGGCGCATTGATGTCTGTTGTTGGATTTAATCTTCTCAATCGTGCAGTGAAAGAGTTGCATCTTACAAAACCATCTGAAATTCTTCAGCAACTCGATTACGGTGTAAATAAACTTCTGCGTCAATCAGAATCTGAAAATACTGTTAAAGACGGGATGGATCTTTCGCTGTGTTCTTATCACCCCGAAACAAAAATATTACAATATGCCGGTGTGTTTAACCCATTGTACATTGTACGAGATGGAAATATTATTCAGGTAACCGCAGATAAATCTCCGATTGGAGTGAACGTAAATGGTGTAGTTGATTCGTTTACCAATCATGAAATTCCAATGCTCAAAGGAGACATGGTTTATCTATTCTCTGATGGATATGCCGATCAGTTTGGAGGGCCCAAAGGAAAGAAATTTAAGTACAAGCAACTCCGGGAATTGCTGGTGAAGATCAGCACAGTTTCTACTGAACAGCAAGATGTAGAGTTGAGAAATGCCTTCCGGAACTGGAGAGGTGATCTGGAGCAAGTAGACGACGTCCTGATTATTGGTCTAAGAATTTCGTAGGATTTGCCTGAAATTGCAGGCGAGTGTTGCTCAAAAATCTTCGCAATCCCATGTGGTTCGGCAAAAATTCCCCACCATGCGCAATTTTCGCACGTCTCCACAAGCATGGTATACGTGGCAACTATTTATAGGTTTCATTTTTATTTGAAACCTTTTTTCGTGCACTTTCTTATGTTCTGCTTTTCAGCGAGTTTCGAATTACTATGCATGCATAACATATTTATGAACAGTCTTCTGTTATCTGAAAGCACGTAACTACTTGAACACTGCCCGCGTTGAACCAAACAGTTCCTTGTCATCGGGACTCCAACGGAGAACCAAAGGAGAATTTTCGAAATCATAAACACACTAACCAGGAAAGAGAGGGTTTTATGAAAAACGCTTACACGATTATTTGGAAATTACGTTTGTTGATGATACTGTTTTTTATACAGTTATCAGGAGAAGCTTTTGCTTCGCACGCCCAGGGAGGCGACTTAACCTACACTTGTCTAGGAGGAAACCAATATCAGTTACGATTAGCATTTTATCGCGACTGTGCCGGAGTGAATGCCCCTGCGAATGTAAACATCAATCTATCATCAGCATCTTGCAACCAGAATTTCAACACCACACTTTATCCAATACCAGGAACCGGAATCGATGTCACACCAATTTGTCCACAACTTACAACAGAATGTTCAGGAGGAACTTATCCCGGCGTTCAAGAGTGGATATATGAAGGAACAATCACACTCCCCCAAGCCTGTACTGATTGGGTTTTCAGCTTCACGCTTTGCTGCAGAAACGCAGCAATCAGCACAATCAATAATCCAGGCGGTCAAAATATTTATATTGAAACAACACTGAACAACGTTGCTGCAACCTGCAACAACTCTCCTGTGTTTTCCAATCGCCCTGTTCCTTTCATCTGTGCCGGACAAAGTTATTGCTTCAATCACGGAGCTTTGGATCCGGATGGAGATTCACTCGCCTACTCGCTTGTTGATCCGCTTTCCGGTCCTGGAGTTCCGGTATCATTCATCTCACCGTATACCGCACTTCAACCAATTCCTTCTTTGCCGGCTATGACACTTAATCCTGTTACAGGAGATATCTGTATGAATCCCACACAAATTATTGTTGCGGTGATGGCGGTTCGTGTTGAAGAATGGAGAAATGGAGTCTTGATCGGCACTGTTGTTCGCGACATTCAGGTTCGTACTGTGATGTGCAGCAACAATCTTCCTTATATCACAGGAATTAATAATACCAACGTCTACAGTATGACTGCCTGTGCCGGATCGCTGATGAGTTTCAACATTTTCTCCTACGATGTTGACGCAGGACAAATCATAACTATGACATGGAACAACGGAATTCCTGCAGGAAATTTGACCACATCAAACGGTCCGCTTCCAATGGGAACTTTCTCATGGACGCCAACAACTGCAGACATCAGCAATACACCTTGGTGCTTCACCGTTACAGTAAGCGATGATGCATGTCCTTATTCGGGATCTCAAACCTATGCGTTCTGCATAACGGTAACTGGATTCAGCGTGGGGGTTACAACAACAGCCACTAACTGTGGCGCATCGAATGGTACAGGTTCAGCACTAGCAACCGGAGGGACCGGTCCGTATAGTTTCAACTGGCAGCCTTCAGGAGGCAACAATGCCAACGCGAATGGGTTAACCGCGGGAACCTATACGGTGTATGTAACTGATGCCACAGGATGTGTCATGAGCGCAGTGGCTGTTGTTCCCTCAGGTCCTGCGAACAGTAACATCAATGCAACATTCAGCAACATCAATTGCTTTGGTGGAACACAAGACATTTACCTCAACGTGAATGGAGGACAACAACCTTACACCTACTTGTGGTCTAACAATTCTACTAACGTCGACTTGCTCAACGCAACTGCAGGTACATATAGTGTAGTCGTTACCACCGCAAGCGGATGTACTCAAACCGCTACCTATACGATTACACAACCAGCAGCTCCGCTCAGCAGTATTGGATCAGTTATTAGTGACGTAACCTGCGCGCTTGGAACAAATGGTCAGGCAGCAGTAAACGTTTCAGGCGGAACTGCGCCATATAATTACAGTTGGAACTCTACACCGGCTCAAACTTCTGCGAACGCAACAAATCTCAGCGCAGGAGTTTATACGATCGTAGTTTCAGATGCGAACGGTTGTACTTCATCTCAAACCGTGAACATCACAGAACCACCTGCAATCACGAGTACAATTACTTCCACAGCTGTTACATGTTACGGAGGTTCTGACGGATCAACATCAATAACCGTGAATGGCGGAGTTGGTCCATATTCAGTATCGTGGAGTTCATCGCCGGTTCAGTCAGGAAATTCCGCAATCAATCTTCCGTCCGGAGTGATCTTCGCAACAATAACAGATGCAAACGGATGTACATCATTTACGTCTGCGAACATCAGTCAACCGCCCGCTCTGTCAGCAGTAATGTCTGGCGCGACTCCTGTAAGTTGTAACGGTGGTAACAATGGAAGTGCTTCTGTCTTGACTTCCGGAGGAACTGCTCCATACTCGTACACCTGGAATACCGCACCACAACAATTTACAAGCACCGCGAGTTCCATGAGTGCAGGAATGTTTACTGTTACAGTTACGGATGCCAATGGTTGTGCAACGATCAGCACAGTAACAATCACACAACCAACGCCGGTACTGGTTGCAGTTTCTCAAGGCGATACGATTTGTCCAGCAACTCCTTTCGCAGTGAATGCACAAGGATCAGGAGGTACAGGAAACTACACGTACAACTGGTCGCCTAATCTTGGAAACGGCAATGCATATACTGTATTCACGAATTCACTTACAACTTGGACAGTTAGCGCGGTAGACGCAAATGGTTGCATCAGTTCTCCAATGACAATCACTGCTGATGTGTTTCAGTTTTCTCCTGCCGATCTAACAGTAACATCAAATCCGCAGATTTGTGCCGGATCCAGTTCAACCATAACAACAAGTGTAAGCGGAAACACAGGGCCTCTCACATGGAACTGGACAAACAATCTAAACGGTCCCGGACCACACGTTGTTTATCCAAACACAACAACAACCTACTCGGTTAACGTAACGAACATTTGTGGAGTAGTGGTTCCGTTCTCAACAACCATCAATGTGAATCCATTACCGCTCGTGAACATTCCTTCGCAATACGCAACCGGTTGTGATGATATCCGAATGAACTTCAATGATACAAGCACAGCAAATGCAGGCTGTTTCTACGCGTGGGATTTTGGAGACAACAGTACAGGAACGGGAAGTCCAACATTCCACGATTACGCACAAGGTGGTACTTACACAGTGTCGGTTGTTGTTACCAGCCCATTCGGATGCGTAGGAACAAGTTCCACTCAAGTGAGTCTGATCATTTATGATTCGCCAACCGCAGGTTTCATAATCTCCGATGATCAACTCAGCATCGTCGAACCAATGGTTATGTTTAGTAACACATCTTCCGGCAACACAATTGGATGGATGTGGGATTTCGGCGATAGCACTACTTCTACTCTTGCTTCTCCGTCACACACGTATCAACGCACCGGAACGTTTAACGTACGATTGATCACAACTTCAAACGGAGGATGTACTGACACGCTCGAGCAGCCACTTGATGTTGATCCGGAATTCACCGTCTTCATTCCAAATGCGTTTACTCCAAACGGAGATGCAACGAATGATGTTTGGTTTGTATACGGCGAAGAAATTACAACCATCGACATTAAAATATTTGATCGCTGGGGAGTTCTGATATTCGAAAGTGATAATCAATTCGAAGGATGGGATGGTCGCGCAAGTGGAGGATCAGAAATTGCACAACAAGATGTGTATGTTTACAAAGTATTTATCAAAGACTTCGAAGGGAAACAACACAAAATGACAGGTCACGTTTCTCTCTTGAAATAAAACAATGAGTTGAAGTTGGTTCTGGTTATGCTTAAGAGGTTTCTTCCGATCAAAGGAAGAGACCTCTTTTGTGATGCTTAATTTAATAGAACGCGGATAAAACGGATTGAGCGGATCTAAACTGATGATCCGCTGCGGATCGTTACTACATGGATACTTTACCCAAGCCCAGAGAATCGCATCGCGATTCCAAATCCGCTTTAATCCGTTTAATCCGTCAAATCCGCGTTCCTATTACCCGCATTCTATTACTCACGTTCCTATTTTATCTCTTGACCGCAAACGTAACCGGCGAAACATTTCCATTTCTCACAATCACTTTTCTCGCCTCAAGATCCAACTTCACCCACTCCATGTGCCATTCAACTGATCCTTCAAACTTCGTTTTGCTTTTCCCAAATGATTTGCTGATTCCCTGCAACATTTTTTTGTGCGTAGACTCTCCGTTTTCATTCAGGTAAGCAAGAATTTCTTTTTTCAACAGATTGTATTTTGTTGAATTCATCGTCACAGCCTTTTTTCCAGCTGGGTGTTTGAGTTGAATACGATTTTCCATGGTTAGTTTATTAAGTGTTGTCTGGTGGCTCCAACTGGCACCACTAAATCAACAACATTTTTTTTCATCCTGAACCGGCGGACATTTTACAGATCCGTAACTGCAATACACGCAACAATCGCCGGACTTTGGTTTCATTATGATCTTGCAGTTTTCGCACTCGAAAAAATATACACACGCGTCAGTCGGCATCGTCTCTTCTTTGCGATGACCACAATTCGGACAAGTTAAAGTAGATTTTAATTCCATGTAAATCTTATGGTAGTGTCAGGTGGCACCAAGTGACTCCGCCAAAGTTGACTTCAATTCCATGTAAAACTTTCATACTTAATTCCGTTCGCTGTCATGAATTCACCAAACAGAGAATAAGCTTTATTCACACTGAATCTATTTTTGATTTCCTGCAAGAGACCGGCCTTATCACCAACAGTGAGACTAAATAATGGATAAAACTTATTAACCTCATCCGGCTCGATAGTGTACGTATACTCGTAATCGGAATCTCCCCATACCTCTTCAACTGTTTTTCCAATATCATATCCGTCGAAGAACAGTTGATTTTTTTCCGTGAAGTAAATCTGCATAGAGATTTTTATGTCAGGCCTCTCCACAGCGAACAACGTTACTTTTTCCATGATCAAATTTTAGTTGGTGAATCAGGTGATACGTCCTTCCGCCACTGAAACATTATCTCACCAATGTAAAGAATCCCGTCCACTCATACAACTTCAGAACGACTCCTTCCGCATCAGGAATACAATAACGCGCACAATCGGTTGAGGTGTTATCAGGTGGTGCCACCCGACACCACTAAATCCTGATGATCTTTACCCGAAAGCATTCCCAACTCTCACGTCAATCGCTCCACTGTTTTAGCCTATTGTGTAACCGACGAAAAACAAAAAATCTCCCAAGTGGCTTGAGAGACTTTTCAAGTTATAAGTGTCCGCTTAAAAGAATGCAGAATTCGCGGTTGCGCCTTTCTTTTCACTCTGATTGAATTTTAATGAGAGTGTAATCTCATGTGCATTCAACCCGGATACATAGCTGTTGATAGGATCAGTAACTACATCATAGCTATACATCAATCCAAACGTTTTGTGTTCAAAACCAAGAGAAAATGCAATTGCATCGCCTTTCCGGTACCATGCGCCTACCACAAGTTTCATTTTTTCGTTCAGGTTATAGTCCATAATTAGTCCAGCAGCCGAATTTTGCGCGGGCTTCTGGGCGTTAACAATAATATTTGGCGTAAAATCAATATTGTTTTTCCCAAGAATTTTTATTCCGGCCTGGAATGAAAAGCGCGGAGTAAGCGCACCGGTTCCTGAAATCAAAGATTGGTTCGGTTTATTCAAGTGATAAGCAGACACTCCGATAAACGCATTGAGTTTAGCTCCTGCATCTTTTTTCGGATTAAAATACCACATGATTCCCGCTCCTACGTCCGCATAGCCCACTTTATCATTCAAAACGGTTTCACTATTCGGATTTGACGCGCTGTAGGTTCCTAAAACATACTGTTCATCAAAAGAAAGTCCAGAGGCGTCAAGCGATTTCTGAACATAACCTCCCAGCAAGGAAACATTCAAATATCCTGACTCCGAAAGCTGGACATTATATCCCACTGCAAGCGAAAAATCCAAACTATTGAATGCTCCAGCCTTATCATTAAGAGCAGTGAAACCAATATCGAGTTTTTCCTTGCCGTCTTTTAAATATAGCGGGTACAATGTGGTAAAGGCATAAGTAGTATAGCCCTTTTCTAAAGATCCCCATTGCGTTCTGTATTGAAGGTTGAATTTTAAATCCGGATTCAATCCCATTGCTGCAGGGTTGTATTTCAAAATGTTTGCAAAGGGTTGCGAGAAGCGTTCATCCTGCGCAGAACTTTCTTTTGCAAAAAAGATGCACAATACAAAAAAGATGACTGGTATGATTTGTTTACTATTTTTCATAATCGTAGGTGTTATAAAATGTTTTTTGTTTAACGGATTAAGTTGACCAGACCTTGTGCAGTAACAGGCTCTCCGTTACTCAATTCTCCTTTAACAAAATATACATATGCGCCCTCGGGCATGCCCGAGCCTGTTCCTTGTTTCGTGCCATCCCATCCGGTGTTTATATCTTTGGTGTAAAATAATTGTTCGCCCCACCGATCAAACACGGCAAATTCGAAATTATTTATTCCCTCTCCCCGCACAAAAAGAACGTCGTTAGATCCGTTGTTATCAGGAGTGAATGCAGTTGCAATCCAGAATGAAGGTGCAATTACATTCACAATCATTGTATCCGTGTTCGCGCATCCGTAAATGTCAATCACAGTCACGATATACGACGTTGAAGAATCAGGATTTGCAACGGGGTTGAATACTCCAGTATTGCTTAATCCATAAGGTGGCATCCACGTATATTGAACTCCGCCAGTTGCAGTTAGTTGTGCGCTCTGTCCGACAGTAATTGTATCGTCGGGCCCCGCATTTACAATTGGAAGCTGGTGAACAATAATTGTTACTTCATCAGTCACAGCCGCACAACCACTTCCTGTAACGGTCAATGTATATGTAGTAGTTGCATCCGGGCTTGAAACAGGATTAGGAGAAGTAGTGTTTGTTAATCCAGCGCCCGCAGCCCAATTGTAAACCTGCCCTTCAACCAGGCCTGCTCCAATCTGTATACTATCGTATCGGCAAATTTCGCCATCTACGCCAGCATCAGCATTCAGTGGTGCCAGCATAGTAACAACAATTGAATCCAGAGCCACACATCCTGTTGCACTGTTCGTCATGGTGACAATGTATGTTGTAACAGGAGCGATTGGACTCGCTACAGGGTTGGCTATTGTTGCGCTGCTTAATGTTGATGATGGAAACCAACTGTAAATATTTCCTGCTTGCGTCGCAGAACCTATTTGCACAGAAGTATTGGCGCAAATTGTCGTATCCATTCCTGCATTGGCAACAGGTAAAGGATCTATTGAAATTGTTTGGGTTGATGTCTGGGTACAGTTGCCATTAGAAATTGTAAGGGTTATGACTTTCGCTCCACCAGTTGAATACAATATCGCTGTTGGATTTTCTGAGGAAGAGTTTTGCGGTAGAGCATCTGATCCAAAATCCCAGAAGTAAGACCAACTGCCCCCTGTGCTACCCGTGTTAGTGAAATTAACTGCAGAACCAACGCACTGCGGAGCTGAGGAAATAAAACTTGCTGTTGGTGTTGCATAAATATTGATAGATTGAATCGTTGTTGAAACGCACCCCGTTCCATTATCAGTTGTGGTTTGTGAAACAAGTTTCGCCCCTGCAGTAGAATACACGACTCCCGCTGGATCTTGAATTGTTGATGTTGCAGGAGTTGCTCCAGAACCAAAATTCCATAACCAGGATACACCTGTGACTGTTCCCGTATTTGTGAAGTCAACTGGTAAGCCGGTGCATTGTGGAGCAGTCGTCGCAAACGTGGATGCTGGAGTTGCATTGATCGTTATGGACTGTGTAATTGTTCGTGAGCATGTGCCGTTATCAATAGTCAAAGTAATTGTTTTCGATCCGGCAGAAGAATATACTATGCCCTGTGGGTTTTGTACAGCAGAGGCCTGAGGCGTTGCACCAATTCCGAAATCCCAGGTGTAGGTCAAAGTAGCTGATCCTGTATAAGTGAAGTTTACCTGCGATCCTACACACTGAGGCGAGTTGGATGTAAAAGACGCTGTTGGCTGCGGAATAATATCCACTTGTCTTGTTCTGGAATCCGAACAACCTCCGTTGTTACTGGTGTAAACTAACGTAATGTTCTTAGTCCCAACCGTAGAATACGTAACTGTTGGAGGAGTTTGACCCACAAATGTTGCAGGAGTAGCGCCCGCACCAAAGTTCCAATTCCACGTAAAGTTGGCAGATCCCCCGTTCGACTGATCATAGAACACAACCGGTGAGCCTACGCAAGCGGGATCAGGATTTCGATCAAAATCTGCATTGCATTGTGCGTAAACGGCAGATCCCGTGCCAACGCAAAGTATTACTAACATGGAGAGTTTTTTCATAGTCGCTACAATTAGAGAACTCTTACTTCTGTTAATACCGTTTTTGCGCGAAGAGAACAACACATTACGGGTCATATCATAAGTTGAAGACGTAACAATTTCCCTAAGGGTTGGAACGGGGCAATTCTTTTTCCAGAAATTTTATTTCCAATTGCGTCGCCTCAATAATATTTTTCAATTCTGCCTCCACCGTTTCATTCAGCATTTTCCTGTTTCGTATAAGCGTTAACTGCGCCTTGTCCAGCAATTGTTCACAATATAATATTTGCTGCTTCACAGGTAAACTGGTGATAACGTTTTTGTAAAACGAATCCATTTCCTTTAATTCACGCATAATGCCAGACTATTTATTGTGATTGACAACAAGGAACCGCGAAGTAATTTTCATTCTTTTCAATTTTAAAAATATCCGCGGCTCCATTGCCAGATTGCAGGAGTAACCAAGACCAAACGCTCAACCTGCTATCATTTTTGAAACAACACATACCGTAAAACAATTTCTACCGTGTTTAACCTGTAATCATCTAACGGGAATTGAGGAGCATCCAACTCTGCATCGGCCTTTCCCCAAATATCAAATACTTCATTGTTTTTAAAACTTTTGTCATCATAATTTGCATCAGTGGTATACATTGTTGATTTAGTTAAAGGAAGACGATATCGCAAATCGAGATAAAGATTTTTATCTGAAATCTTAAAAATTGTTCCTAATCCCAGGACAAAACTTGTGCGAGGCGATTTGAATTCGTTAAGAATACCGGAAACTTTTGCAATTTCAATACGGTTATCCACAAGACCAAAGTTGATATAGGTTTCAGTAATTTTTGTTTCGTCTGATTCAATCTCAGGCAGCCTGAGAAATAAGAACTCCATGCCACCTGAAATCCTGAATGCATTATTTTCGCCGAATCCATACTGTATCATGAATGGCAGATTCATCCATGACATTTTTATTTTGGCTGACGAAATAATGGTTCTCTTCTCACCACTACCATTTCCATCAAGACTATTTTTGATATAGTCAATTTTTGTTTTCTGATTGAGCGAATAAAATGAAGGCTCAACAAAAGCAGATAATCTGTCATTGATGTTGTATTGAAAACAGGCACCAATCCCGAACATAAAGCCTATTTTTTGCTTAACATCCCATGTTAATACATCGCCATCAATATCATTTCGGTAACCAAAATTTTCCGCGAGGTTTCGCGAGTATATTCGACCGGCACCGAATCCAACTTTCGGACTTAACTCGAACTTTTGCCCAAGTAAATCTGACGCACAGAGTGCAACCAAGCCAATGACAATAATTCTTTTTTTCATCTTCCTTATTATTTTATACTGGGTACAGTTTTATCTTTTCTAATCTTCTTGTATGTTCTTATATCGTACGAAATCATCAACCCTACGATATGATTTTTGTCCGGCCGATTGATATTCACATCCTTCTGAAACAAATAAAAACTTGTAAGCTGCAGGTTTTGTGTTATTCTCCAATCTAAGCCGATCGTATAACGTGCTACTCTAAATTCGTATTTGCCGTTAAGGCGAAAAAATGGCTCGCACGAAAAATATGGATCCACTAATTTGCAAAGATTGTAACCCAATCTGAATCTATTTCGGACATAATCCTCGGTCTTCCTGTTGCTGAAACGAATCTCGTGCTGCAAGCGCAAACGATACTGCAACGAAAGTGGAAATTTTTTCTTTCCGAAATTGAAAATAAAGTCGACGGAAAATCGTTGTGCATTTTTTGTTGGAGGATTTTCAATGTACCTGTAATTGGCCGCAATACTGAAAATGCGACCCATCTTAAATTTCAACCCCAACTCGCTGTACGCGCTTTTAAAATGACTGATCGTATCGTTAAACTTAAAAACCTGCTCGGCCTGACCAGAAAAACGTTTGTGCATTTTCAAATTAATAGTGCCACCCGTCCAGAATTCTGTATCGGTGGTTTGACCAAAAAGAAAGTGAGCCGGCATCAGAAGAATTAATCCGATTACGTATCTATTCATACAAAAATCATTTAATTGAAAAACCATCCGGTATCCAGGAGTGTATTGAAAAGGCAACTCTACGATACAAAAAAATCAATACTCCTCCCGGATCCGGGTTTACCATCTTCGTGTTTCCTGATTACCGGGGCTTGAGATGTATCTCAACATTATCGCTCCCATTCATAACAGTGAACCACATTTCTTTGTTTTTCAATTTTAGAATATTCCAGACATCGCTTCCTGATCCGCTAAATGAAACATCTCCACTGATATTCACAAGAATTGATTCTTTCTCGTTTGTGAATTCCCATGTGCCGGTTTTCGTGCTGCCATTACCTGATTGCGTATCAATTTCTGTCCACGTAACAGTACCGTCTTTATTCAAATCAACGGTGATGTCATCGGCAGCAAGTACTGCAGCAGTTAAATCCACGCCGTTCTCATAATACTTTTCTATTTTCCAAGTATTGTCGACGCGCGCTTTTTTCGAAAGAAGACTGATTGCCGGGCCTTCATCATATTTCTTGCAGCCACTTATGGTGACAACAATTAAGGCCAGAAAAATTATTGTCGGTTTTATGCCTGCTCTCATACGTATTTTGTTTTAGAATCGAAGTGTGTGAATCGGAAAATCCGTCTCGTTTACTTTTCTACAAAATGAAATTCGTGCTTGTCGCCACCATTCTCAAACTCGTACCAGAGTTCTTTTTCCTTGAGACGCAAAATAGTACATCTGGTATTTGTTACTGTACTGTTTTGATTCGATAATTCGATGCTTCCAACTCCATTAACCAGGAGATTATCTTTCTTGTCATCAAATTCCCACGAACCGGTTTCGGAAACAAGGTCCCCGTTTTCTTTTGTATACGACCGTGAATACGAACCCGCTTTTGTATAATCTTCTGTGTAGCCGGTGATAATAAGAGATGAAGTTGCTTCAACGCCGTTCAAATAATATGCGTCAAGTCGCCACGAATTAACCACTCGATGCATCTTGCTTCTAAAACTCAACATCGGTCCGTCTTCATACTTTTTACAGCCGGGAATTATCACGACAATTGCCATCAGCACTAATATTGCTACTTTTTTCATATGACCTGTTTTTGTAAATATTTTCCACTCAATTAATTATCAAGCACAAGTTTTTCTGTTAACGATTGTCCATCTCTGTTTTCAACCACAATGAAATAAATTCCTTTCGGTTGAGTTCTCAAATCAATGATAGCACTTGTTTCATTGTTAATAATTGAAGTCCTGACTTTTTCACCTAACGTATTGTAAACCTCTATACTTTTGATTCCTCCTTTTTCATTTTGAACAGAGAAAATTCCGGCTGACGGATTTGGGAAAATTGACACGGATGTATTATCCTGCGCTTCATTCACAGAGGCAGGACTCGTGCCGTAGAAATAAACATCTCCATTATCACCGGCAAACCAGCCAAGCGTGGTATCCTTCATGCAAATAGAATTAATTGCGTTAGTGGTGTTACTTACTTGTAGATTCCAGGTAAGACCACCGTCGGAGGAAACTAATATTGTCCCCGCTGTACCTACAATCCACCCGTGATTTTGATCAGTAAAGGTTACGTCAAATAAATCTTCCGGCGTCCCGCTGGTGATTGGCGTCCATGTGTTTCCACTGTCGGATGTCATGACGATAGTTCCCGCAATTCCAACGGCTATTGCTTTCGTCTGATCAAAAGCATAAACCGCCATCAGATCATTCAGAACCGTGTTGGTTTGCAATGTCCAGGTCGCCCCCCCATCAATTGTTCTAACGATCGTTCCTCCTGTTGCTGGATCTGCTCCAACAGCCCAGCCAGAAGTAGAATCAACAAAGTCAAGTGAGAACAAATGTTCTGCGGTGCCCGAATTTTGCGGTGTCCAATTATTGCCACCATCATTTGTCCTTCCCAAATAACCATTTCTGCCGCAAATCCATCCGATGTTATTGGTCGAAAAATCGACATCATACAGTCGTTCCGGAATAGAAACAGAATCTGTATTCCATGTAGTGCCTCCGTTAGCTGTTAGCATTACAATACCCTGCCCAGTTACCTGATGGCGGCCAACTGCAACACCGCTGGAAATGTTGAAAAAATAACTCGAGTAAACACGGAAGTTATTTGACCCCATGTTCTGAGAAGTCCACGCTTGCCCCTGATCCACGGATTTTTTAATAATCCCGGTTACAAAACCAGTAACATCCGAAGAATCTCCAAAAATCCAACCCGTGGTATTGTCCGGAAAATTTACATTTCTCAGCCTTGAAAGTGTCTGGGTATTTTCCTGCCACCACGTCGGAACTTGGCTACGTACAAGCAGTGGAATGCTGCATAGGCAAAGAAGAAAAAGCATATATCGCTTCATAGAAAATGTTTATGTTTTCTATCAAGACGATATGAATCGCTGTAAGGTTGGAATGGGGTGCGAATTTTCTAACTACGTTTTTTTCGGAATCAGGTACTTGATTCCCAGACTTAATCCGAACGACGCGCTACGGGTTTGATTAAAGCTTCCGGGCATGGAAGCATTTCCTCTGTAAATATTCTTAATGCCAAAATCCCCCATAATTGCGGGGGAAAAAAGAACATGCCCGCTTATCAGAAAATTGTACTCATAGCCTAAGCGCAGTCCATAATCAAAATCAGAATAGTCCGAATAGTTTTCATCTGACCCAGAGTCACTCCCATCATCTCCCTTCTTCAAATATGCCAGATTAATGCCTGCAATTACACCATGGGAAGTTCGCACATTTTTTCTCAAAAAACGAGACGAACTATTTTGTTTTATCGAAAGATTAAACGCCGTAAAATCTAACTTGATTTGTTCCTGTACATACTGTCCCTCGTTATACACATGATATGTTTGTCCCTGTTGAGAATTAACATACCAGTTTATCTCAGTACTCCATTTGGGAGTGATATAATAGCCTGCAGAAATTCCATACGCATTACCAAAATGTAAATTAGTCTGAGCAAGAGACTTAGAGGACAAACCATTGTAAGTCGTGCTATTCAGGAGCCAGGTATTCTTGACCATGCAGTTCGCGCCAAAATAAAATCCACTAAATGGATTTTCAGGATTTGCTTGCGGAAGGTAATTGCCAAGAGCCGTGTCCAGCGCAAGCACTAGCCCGAATGAATAGTCACGGTTTTGCAAGGTGAATAACGAAACAGGAAGTGGCGAACTAAAAAACAGTGTGTCAACTTGTGGAGAATTATTTTCCTTTGCCAATGGTGCTTGATTGGAAGCAATGGCTGGTTCGAAATCATTGGAATCTACATTGGAAGGAACTTTTGTTAAGGTGGCGTGACCGCGATTATCATATTTTCCCTTTGCGGAATTAGTTGGCGGCACCGGAACTGTCTTGGCGCCCGAATTCACAGAGGAATTGTTTTTTGCAGTTGACGTATTTGAAGTTCCAGTGTTCTCCACGGAAGAAAGAACAGAACTGTTCTGACCAACCAACTCCTTTTGTTCCGAGGTATTGGTATTGTCGCTGTTTACGATCAAGACTTTTTCGGATTCACCACCATAATAAATCAATAATGTCCCGCTTACAGTAATCAATAGCAGAAGCAACAGGGAATAGGAAATTCTTCTGACGTATTTTTTTCGTGTATCGATGGCGGTTAGCTTTGAATCTACCCCCGTCCATACATCTGACACATCCATTCGACTGGAAATAGCATCCCACGCCCCAACAGGAGGAGGTTCGTCCATTGCGTTGAACTTGTCTTTATACCAATCGTTAAACTTATCCGTTCCCATTTTATGCGTTCCTTGCTATTTCAGGGACTTTAGTGTCATCATACAATTTTCCAATCCAATTCTGCAACAGCCCTTTTGCTCTAGAAACCTGTGACTTAGAAGTTCCCTTGGTGATCTTGAGCATTTCAGCTATTTCATTGTGGTTATATCCTTCCACAACAAATAAATTAAAAATAACACGCGCTCCTTCGGGTAGTTTATGAATAAGATCCAATAATTCTTTTTCCAGTATCTTATCTGGCACAGGAAATTCGAATGGCACAGTTTTCATTTCATCGATGTTCACATTTCGCTGATCCCTGATAAGTATTCGGTAGTGATCAACAGCAGTGTGTACGATAATTCGTCTGATCCAACCTTCGAGTGACCCTTCGCCCTTAAATTGTTTTAATGATGAAAATACCTTAATAAATCCCTCCTGAAGTACGTCCTTCGCGGCATCGCGGTCGTTAATGTATCCTAGACAAATCGCAAACATTTTGGAGGCGTACTTGTTGTACAGCATTTCCTGATATTTCCTTTCTCCGGAAATACAGAGTTGTAAAAGTTCAGCATCAGTCAACACCTGATTAGTTTCCATAAGGTATTCACCCAAAACTTTACTAATTAAAGATCGCCTGATTTCCGTCATTCAGTCGGGCAACCACCAACTGATATATGTCCTCATTTTCACTCTCACTGATGATGATAGTCTGAACACTGTTCTCAATCACAATTGTCGCGCTCTCAAGCATACTCTGCGGAACAACATCAAACCAGTATTTCGGATTAAAAATTATTGCTGTAGTGGCTGGTTGATCCTCAATAAGGAGAACCTCTGTTCCGCCTGATGAATTTTGACCTTGCACTTCAAATGTTTCTCCCGAAGTAAACTCAAACCGTACCGCAAGCGTGTCAAATGCTGAATTGACGTATGTGCCGTAAACGATAATCGTTGGGTCGTCGTTCGCTTGCTCTTCAGTTCTTACTTCTAAGTCAATATCGGTGTATGTGCCCTGTGGAATATCGAATGCAACACTGGAAAGCGACGTCGACGCACTCAATAAGATCTGGGTATTCGGATCGTAATCCTTGCTGAACGCTACATTATTGTCTCCTTGTTTTCTCACACCATCAAAATCTATCCTTGCTAAAAGAAAATAACCCGAGGTAAATTTGACGAAACCATCGCTCGAGTTTGAGTTTAGTAGGAAATTAACCGAAACATCAGTCGGCTTCTTCCATTTCTTTTGGCATGATGCAGCAAAAAGAGACAAAACCAATAACAAAATGCCAATCCGATTTTTAAATAAAAAAATATTCATTATTCTTAATTGAGAGTACTATCAAATATACCTAATCTGACAGGAAGACGAAATAGAGTCGGCAAAGGTTGGAATACTCGAAAATAGTCGAAACTTATATTGTGTTGCGCGCGCAAATGACTGAGAGTTAACTCATTCACCCAAGCCTATATCCCACTTTCAAACTCACAGTAAACTCCATCCCCATATTCATCCCTTGCTTCAGAACAATCCTCATCTGCCAGTCTTCCGGCGAAAGATCATAATTCCACATTGTACTTGTTTCTGTTGGAGTGAGTCCTTCCGTGTATGCGTCCTTAAACCGAAATCCAACATACATGCACGCTTCAAGATACCATTTACTTCCGGGCCCAAATTTTGTATTGGATCCAATGAGGAACGAAGGAGAGAAAATAGTTTTTCGTAGCGTATACGGTTTCGTGTAATAATCAGAATCATTAATTGGGATAACCGCTGTGTAGCCGAAGGATTGTCTCTTCACCATAACCGATCCGCCAAAGAAAAATTTTTCTTTTTCATTGTACTTGCGAAAATCTTGACGCACACGAAATCCTCTTACGTTCTCTAACCTGTTGTGGAATGGCAAATACCAGGTTAGTTCAGTCATTCCGTTCAACGATTCCGAAATGCGGTATTCTGTTCCAACCCGAATGCCATGGCCACCGTTGTAATCAGCCAAAGTTAACGGAGCTGCATTTATTGAAATCCCGGGTCGAAAAAAACTCATTGCTGAATCTTCATTCGGCACCGTTGAAAGTGTTTGTTGCGCGCAAAGATTCGGCACAAAGAGTATGAATAGGATGAGCAGATTTTTCATAGCCAACTTTTGTATTCTCCTCAAAGTACGCCTATGCTTACACGTTTCGAAAACGGCTATCCGCAAGATGTTCTGACCAATCTGCGGATTATCCAAAATGCCATAAAAACTCCGAATTGTGGCCCCCTTGGCGCGATTTCTGCCACAAAATCGCTTCGATTAACAAAAAATCTCAAAATATTTTCGCCCCCCGATGAATGACCATTAAATCAATGCCCTGCACCCTTCACATTCCAATAAAACCACTTGCCACTCAATTTGGACAAATAGAAAATCTTGACATGTAAGAAAATCACTGATTTTGTAAGAATCCGACCGAACACTATTCGCAATTTCACGTATCAGCAAGTATAAACGTTGACCCCGTGACGCAAATCGACATTAATCCTTTCGATGTGAACCTCCATGAATGGGGGTTAATCTCGTTTGCATTAATTCCAGCGCTGATCAATATCGGCATCTTCGTCTATTCTTCATTGTTCCTCGCTAAAAGCGCAACCAACAGGACCTTTTCTGTCTTTGTCTTGTTACTTGCGCTCGGACAGATTGCCGATGGATTCATGCGAATCAGTAATACAGAAGAAACAGCATTAGTTTGGAATCGTATCTCTATTGCATTGTGGTCGTTCATTACCCCCGCAGGTTTGTTGTTTACATTGTATTATGCGCGCTGGCACAAAAAGATAAATCCGGGTATTCTCAATCTTGTTCTCTTTTTACCGGCAATCGCCTGTGTATTATTCATTCTTGCACAATTGAACGTTTATGAAATTGTTCCGTCCGAAACAATGAATTGGATTGCTAACCCAATTCCCGGATCAGGTTCGATTACTGTGCTTACCTGGATCGCTGCGAACGGATTGATTATGCTATTGTTTTTATGGCTGACCTATTTTCGCAAAGACAGAACTCAAGCCCAAAAGAAACAATCACTCGCTCTTGCAATTGGATACTCATTTCCTTTTGCAGCTGGTTTTTGCACAGAAGTCATAATGCCGCTCGCGTTTGATTTGGACACGTTTCCGCTGGTTACTCCAATGATAACTGTATTTTCAGTTGCAGCGTTTGTTGCAATCAGCAAGTACCGACTGTTCGATTATTCTCCAAAACACCAATGGAATCAGATCGTTGAGAAGATGAATGAGGGTCTGCTCATCGTTGACAATTCTGAACGTGTGATGTACGCTAATAAATCATTCTGCGATCTGCTCGAGTATTCTCTTTCAGAAATTAAAGGGAAGGTTGCGAGTGAGTTGCTCTGTGCGAATGAAGATGCCACAAGAAAAGTTCGTGAAGCCAAAGAAAGTAGAAAACAATTAATCTCCAGCCAATATGAGATGCAGGTCAAAACCAAATCTGGAAAGAAAATTTGGGTGTTGATGAGTGGTTCTCCTTACTTGAATAGTGAAGGAAAAATAATTGGCTCGATTGGAATTCAAACCAACATCGACTACTTAAAAGAAGTTGAGAAGAAGGTGAGATTGAGTACACTTCGTCTAAAACAAGCACAGAGTGTAGCACACATGGGAAGTTGGGAATTAGATATCGCAACGGGCAAATGTGCGCTGTCAGAAGAAGCTTGTAGAATTTATGGTCTTTCTCCTTTCGAAAATGAACAGACATTTAAGTTTTTAGCAGAGCATGTTCACGATGATGACATTCGAATGGTGTTTCAGAAAATACGCGAAGCGAAATCTACATTGGCAGAGAAATCATTTGAACATCGTATAGTACTTCAAGATGGCAAAGTGAAACATATTCATTCCATCTGCTCCTCTCAACTCAATGATACTGGAGATGTTATTGGAGTCTTGGGTATTTGCCAGGATATTACCGAACAGCGGAATAAAGAATTGGCCCACATTGCGAGTGAACAGCGCATGCAGATTTTCGTCAACCATTCTCTTCTTCCAATCTATTTTCTCGATGCTACAACGAAAAAAATAGTATTCGCGAATGAAGCGATGTCTACGTTGCTCGGATACTCGACACAGGAGCTGTTGGGAATGGAGATTTACGAGTTTGTAAATCATACAAAAGATGATGTGGATCATCGCATTGACCTCGCCAAACAGAAACGCGACATGGTTGTTGTTCATCGTGAGTGGAAAGCAAAGAGTGGTAGAATTGTCAATGTGCTCGTGAGCGTGTTTTATCAGGAAGGTTCTGATTTCAATGGAGTATATGTAGCGGCCCAAGATATTACAGAAATCAAACTTGCTCAGAAAAATATGACCATCGCTCGCGAAGAACTTGAAACATATATTTACAAGTCTTCACATGATCTCCGCGCTCCACTCGCCTCTATACTTGGGCTTGTAACTGTGAGTAAGATGGAGGTGAAAGATCCCGTTGCTATGGGTTATACCATTAGCCATTATAATATAGTCTGTTATTAACAATCTGATTGTTGATA